>DASVEC010000362.1:0-9839 GCA_036380755.1 Iamia sp.
GTCGCCCTTCCCGCGCCCGAAGACGCCGATGCCGAGGTCGCTCGTGGTCTCGCCCCAGACACCTGCGGCGCCGGCGGACTCGCCGTGCACACCGATCCCCTGGGTGCTCTTGCCGTTGACGCCGCTATGGGTCGTGGAGAGACCCCGCACGCCGTCGGCCCAGGAGGAGAGGCCGACGATCCCGTCGGCGTTGTCGGAGTCTGCGGTGATGGCCCCGTCGTTGGTGAGGATCCCGGACCGGTTGCCGGCGACGGCGAGGATGCTCGGGCGCCCGTTCGTGTTGTGGACCGAGAGGGCCGGCGTCCGCCCGAGCTGAGCCACGATGCCCGTGGTGGCCCCGGCCGTGTTGGACGGGTCGCCGAGGGTGAGGCTCTGGCCGTGGCCGTTGGCCCCGGCGGGCTCGGCCCCGGCGACCACGACGGCGGCGCCGGTGGCCGCCAGCCCGGCCAGACCCAGGATCGCCCGGCGGCGGCCGGTGCGGGCCGGGTCCGCGGCGTCCGCCGCGGCGGGGTCCGTGGCGGGGTGGTCGGTGCTCATGACGTGATCTCCTCGATGTGGTCGGTGGTCAGGAAGGCCCGGCGGAGCTCGGGCGAGAGGCCGTCGTAGGGCGAGGCCTGGCTGCGGTGGCAGGCGATGGCCTCCTCGCGGACGGCGAGGACGGCCGACGTGTCGATGGCGACGAGCTCGGCGTCGGGCCGGCCCAGGGCATCGAGATCCAGGTCGAGGTAGACGGTGTCGGCCCCCGCCTTCTCGGCCGCCCACCGGCGCATCAGGCTGTTGGCCAGGCTGGAGCGCACGACACGGGGGCGGTGGTCGAGCCCGGCGACGGCGTGGTCGACGGCGTCGCGCAGGTGGACGTGGTCGCGGTGGCCGTCGCTCCCGTCGAGCGTGAGGACGACGTCGGGCGCCAGCGCCGCCAGCCGGTCGGCCAGGTCGCGAGCGACCTCGGCGAGCGGGGCGGCCACCAGCGAGCGGGGGTGGGCGGTGCCGTCGAAGCCGGAGTCCCGGTAGCCGAGGAGGACGACCTCACCGGCCCCGAGCACGCGGGCGGCGCTGGTCAGCTCCACCTCGCGGACGAGGCCGAGGGGCCAGCAGTCGGTGATCGGGTCGGGGACCCGCTCGCCGGCGGCGCCCCGGGTGGCGCAGAGCACCGTCACCCGGGCCCCGGCCATCGCGGCCTGGGCGATCAGCGAGCCACACCCGAAGGTCTCGTCGTCGGGATGGGCGACCACCACGACGAGGTGCTCGCCCGCCCCGGCCAGGGGCCCGGTGCCGACCGGGGCCTCGGCCTCGACGGCGGTCACGACGGCGGCCCGGCGGCGAGGGCCTGGGCGATGATCTCGTCCAGGACGGGCTGCCCGGGTGCCGGATCGGCGACCGCGGAGGGGACCTCGTGGAGCAGGGCGAAGGCCCGCTCGACGTCGCCGCCGGTGATGGCCGGCCCGTGGCACGAGGCGATCGTGCCCACGCCGGCCCGGGCCAGGGCGTCGACCGTCGCGTGGTAGCGCCGCTCGTCGACCATGGTCACCCACGGGCTGTTCATCAGCTGCATCTGGACGGTGCCGTGGCTCCAGGCCTCGGCATCGAGCTCGGACACGTCGGCCGTCCCCTTCGGGACCGGGCAGGCGAAGCAGTCGCTGGCCCAGTAGACGCCCGTCGCCGTGTCGAGCAGGCCCTGCGTCGTGGGCGAGTCGTACAGCGGCGGGCGGATGGCGGCGTAGGTGCGACCGCCGGCCTCGAAGGTGTCGCCGTCGGCCAGCCAGCGCATGCGCCACGGCGGGAGGAAGGGCAGGTTGCCCATCCGCTCCCACATGAACCAGGAGGTGAGGAGGGTGGCGTTGGGACAGGCGGCCATGACGGCCTCGAGGTTGCCGACGTGGTCGACGTCGTCGTGGCTGATGAAGACCCAGCGGACGTCGGTGGGGTCGACCAGCGACCACATGTCCTCGAGGTAGCGGTCGGCCAGGGTGGGGACGCCGGTGTCGACGATGATCGGCTCGGGGCCCCGGATCACCATGGAGTTGAGGTGGACGGCGACCGGGGCCAGACCCTCGCCCTGGGTCGCCTGGATGACGAACGTGTCCGGGGCGACCTGGTGCGGGGAGTGGCGGGGCGGGGGTGGCGGGCCGGCGGGAGCGGCGGCGGGCGGAGGGGTGGGGATGTCGATGGTGCTCATGCGTGTGTGGTCCTGTGGGCTGCGTGGTGGTCGGTGTGGTCCTGGCGCTTCGATCACGGTCACATCCGTCGCTTGGAATGCGCTGGACGACCGCTTGAAGCGGGCGGTCAAGCGATGGCGAGGCCGTCGATCTCGACGACCATGCCGGGGCGGGAGAGACGGGTGACCTCGACGAGGGTGGCGGGGGGCGTGACGCCCAGGGAGCCGAGGTGCTCGACGACCGTGTCCCAGACGGCGAGGGTGGCGCCGAGGTCGGTCGTGTAGGTGCGGAGCATCGCCACGTCGGCCATCGTCATCCCGGCCTCGGCCAGGACGGCGGCCAGGTTGGCCAGGGTGAGGGCGAGCTGGGCGGCGACGTCGCCCTCGTGGAGCAGGACGCCGTCGGCGTCGACCGGTCCCTGGCCGGAGATGGTCAGGATCGACGTGAACCCGGTGCGGAGCTGGCCCTGGTCGAAGCCGAAGGGCTCGGCCCAGCGGACCGGGTTGATCGGCGTGGTCGTGGTGGTCGGGGTGGGGCTGTCGGTGGTGGTCATGGCCGGCATGATCCGGATCGGCGGCCGCCGCCACCATCCCGGCGGCGTGGGGGATCCGCGACCGGGGCCCACGGGGGGTGAGCACCCCCCAGAGCTCTGGGATGGTCACATCCGCCGAGGAGGTGCACACTCCTCCCCATGACGGGGACAGGGCCGGGGACCGGGCTGATGGCCGAGCGGGTGCGCCGCGACGTGGAGGTCGTGGCCCGCGCCGGGCTGGGCGTCAGCGACTTCATCGCCGAGGTCGACGAGTCGATCCGCCGGGCCGTGCCCTACCGAGCGCTCTGCGTCGCCCTGCTCGACCCCGCCACCCAGCTCCTCACCGGCGCCTACAAGCTGGGCGAGCTCGAGCCCGACGTCGAGGCCGACACCCAGTGGGGCGCCATCGAGTACGGCATGGGCGATCCCACCAGCTTCATGGCCCTGGCCCGGCGCGAGGTCCCGGCGGCCGCCGTCGGGCTCGAGAGCCTCGTCGACCGCCAGGCGATGTTCCGTCACGACGAGTTCCTGCGCCCCGACCATGGCTTCTCGGACGAGCTGCGGGTCGTCGCCCGGGCCGACGGGCGGTCCTGGGCCGGGTTCTCCCTGCACCGCCGGGTCGGCGACCCCGACTTCGACGAGGCCGACATCGCCTTCGTCGCCTCGCTCTCGAGCGCCTTCGCCATCGGCCTGCGCGCCGGGATCCTCGTCGGCCACGCCGCCCCCGTGACGCTCCACGACCACGGTCCGGGCGTCCTCATCGTCCACCGCGACGGCTCGATCGCCCAGACCAGCGCCGGGGCCGACGCCTGGCTGGACGAGCTGGGCATCGACGGCCAGGAGTCCCCCGCGGCCCCGATCTCCGCCCTCGTCCACGCCGCTCGTGGGTTCGCCACCGGCGTCGTCCAGACCCCGCCCCGGATGCGCGCTCGGGGGCGCAGCGGGCGCTGGCTGGTCCTGCACGCCTCCCCGCTCGGCGGGCCGGCGGCCACTGGGTCCGACGTCGTCGTCACCATCGAGGAGGCCCGCCCCCCGGAGATCGTCCCCCTGGTCGTGGCCGCCTTCGAGCTCACGCCCCGCGAGCGCGACGTCACCCAGCTCGTGCTCCAGGGCGTCGAGACCAAGGAGATCGCGTCGACGCTCCACATGTCGGCCTACACCGTGCAGGACCACCTGAAGTCGGTGTTCGAGAAGGCCGGTGTCCGCAGCCGGCGCGAGCTGACGGCCAAGGTCTACTTCGACCAGTACGTCCCCCGGATGGGCGCCGACCTGGCCCCCAGCGGCTGGTTCGCCGACGCCTAGAGCGGGTCCGGCAGCATCCGGCGGACGCCGGCCCGGAAGTTGGGGCACTCGAGCACCTGCTCGTGCTCGCACTCCAGGGCGTGGCCCAGGTGGTCGCGGGCGACCTCCATGGCCGCGATGCGGGCGTCGATCTCCGCCACCTTGGCCCGCAGCCGCTCGCGCACCTCGCGGCCGTCGCCCGCCAGGAGGTCGACGATCTCCGCCAGGCTGAAGCCCGTCGCCTGGGCGGCGATGACGACGGCCAGCCGATCGAGCACCTCGGGGGCGTAGGTGCGACGCAGGCCATTGCGCCCGACCGGCTCGATCAGGCCCCGGCGCTCGTAGTAGCGCAGCGCCGACGGCGCCACCCCGCTCCGCCGCGCCACCTCCCCGATGTCGATCTCGTCGGTCTCGTCGGTCAGCGCGTACACCCGGGAAGCCTCCCACTTGAACCATGCTTCCGGTCAAGGTCCACCTCGACAGGTAGGGTCAGTCGCTGTCGACCAGGAGGGGGTACGGATCGTGGCCGAGGAGAGCTGGCACGCGGCGCGCTTGATCCCGACATCGGGGATCAACGGTGCCGAGGAGCAAGAGCGACGGGCGACGTCTGCCGTGCTCGCCGTCATGACGGCGGTGCGCGAGTTCGGCGTGGCGATGACCAAGCCGTTCGGTGCACCCGCCGGTCCGATCGAGGCCTACATCGAGGTCCCGTTCGAGATCGGCGAGAAGCGCGTCTTCCCTGACGGGCTGGTACGGGTCTGCCGCGGGGCCAAGACCTGGACGGCGCTGATCGAGGTCAAGACGGGGACGAACCAGCTCGGCAAGGAGCAGCTCGAGGCCTACTTGGACGTGGCCAAGGCCGAGGGCTTCGACGCCCTCATCACCATCTCCAACGAGCTGGCGCCGATGCCGGGCGTCCACCCGACGACCCTCGACAAGCGCAAGCTCAAGAAGGTCGCCGTCCACCACCTGTCGTGGACCGAGGTCCTGTCGGCGGCGATCATGCAGAAGGTCCACCGCGGCGTGGCCGACCCGGACCAGGCCTGGATCCTTGGCGAGCTGATCCGCTACCTCGAGCACGACCGTTCCGGGGCCATGGGCATCACGGACATGGGCGACCACTGGGTACCGGTCCGCAACGCGGTGGAGGACGGGACGATCCGGCCGACCGACAAGGGTGTCCCTCCCGTCGTCGCTCGCTGGGAGCAGCTGGTCCGCTACGCCTGCCTGACCCACGGTCAGCGACTGGGCGTGGAGGTCCAGCCGGTGCTGACCCGCAAGGAGGCGACCGATCCGGAGGCGGCGATCCTCGCCGCCGTCGGTGGGCTGGTGGAGGCGGGCACCCTGCGGCGCGACATCCGGATCCCCGGAGGGGTCGCGCCGCTCACGATCGAGGCCGACCTGCGCGCCCAGCGGGTGTCCTGCTCGTTGACGATCGACGGGCCCAAGTCGGGGCGCCCGCTGACCCGCATCAACTGGCTGCTCCGTCAGCTGTCCACCGCCCCTGCCGGCCTCCGGCTCGACACCTACATCACCGGCACCCGAGCCGTCTGCGCCTCTGCGCTCCTCGCGGCTGTGCGGGAGGACCCGGCGGTCCTCGTGACCGATCCGAAGAAGGACATCCGCGCCTTCCGGCTCGTGCACTCGTTGCCGATGGGCGCCAAGCGGGGCCGGGGCAAGGGGACCTTCATCGGCTCGGTGCTCCAGGTGCTGGAGGACTTCTACGAGGACACGGCGCAGAACCTCAAGCCGTGGTCACCGTCCGCTCCGAGGTCACGCGACCTGGCTGACGAGGTCGCCCAGGAGGCCGAGGACCAAGGCGTGCGCCAGAGCCTCCTCTCGGCGGGGCCGTCGTCGCAGGACGGCCCGGAGCGGGACCGGGACGACACGGATCGGACCGATCTGGCGAAGCAGCCCGTCGCAGCACCGCGACCGGCACCGAGGCCTCGCGCCGGCGCGGCCCCCACGTCCGACTCGTCGAGCACCGCGCTCCCGGGCGAGCCTCCGCTCCGGGAGGGGATGCGTCGGACCCGGGTCGGCTTCCGGGCGACGTTGCGGGTACCGCCGACGGGCTGATCAAGCGTTCGTCGGAGGGGGGTTCTTCCAGGTGTCGTAGTAGGTGACCTTCTCGACGGGCTTCCGCTTGGGCTCGGCCCAGCGGCCGAGGGGGTGGCCGACGGGGATCATGGCCCACGTGTTGACGTCGGCCGGGATGTCGAGGACGGCGCGGACCTCGTCCTCCTTCAGGCGGTGGACGGTGGTGAGCGTGGTGCCCAGGCCGAGGGCGCGGCCGGCGAGGAAGAGGTTCTGGACGCCGGGGAAGATCGACGACTCGACCTGGCCCTCCTGGCCCTTCGAGCACGGGAGGATGATCACCGGCGCCTCGCCCATGTGGTCGCCGAGGTGGTCGGCCGACCTCAGCATCCGGGCGACCGGCGGCTCGTCCTCCCGCGAGGCGTACATCGGTCGGACCATCCGCCAGCACTCGCCGTAGATGGCACCGAGCCGCTCCCGCTTGGCCGCGTCGCGCACGACCATCCACCGCACCGGCTGCATGTTCCCGCCGGTCGCGGCCTTGGTGGCGGCCTCGACCATCTTCAGGACGTCGGCATCGTCGACCTCGCGGGAGGTGTCGAGCCTCCGCATCGCCCGGGTGGTGGACATGGCTTCGAAGACGTCCATGGGTCCTTCCTAGACGCCCGTGGTCCGCGCCGCGTACTGGTCACGGAGCCGGCGCTTGTAGAGCTTGCCGTTGTCCTGGCGCGGCAGGGCGTCGGTGAAGTCGACGGCCCGCGGGC
Source organism: Iamia sp. (assembly GCA_036380755.1). Taxonomy (GTDB): domain Bacteria; phylum Actinomycetota; class Acidimicrobiia; order Acidimicrobiales; family Iamiaceae; genus Iamia. Next base: position 6,768 of record DASVEC010000362.1, read on the forward strand.
ACTTGAAGTGGGCCAGCCGGTCGCGGCAGAAGGCGATCAGCTCGGCCTCGAGCGAGGCCGAAGGCACCACACCGTCCTGCAGCTCGACGACCGACAGCACCCGCTCGCCCCACTCCTCGTCGGGCACGCCGATGGTGGCGGCGTCGCCGACGGCCGGGTGGGTGAGCAGGACGGCGTCGACCTCGGCCGGGTAGATGTTCACGCCGCCCGAGATGATCAGGTCGGCTGAGCGATCGGTGAGGAAGAGGTAGCCGTCGGCGTCCATGTAGCCCACGTCGCCGAGGGTGAAGTGCTCGCCCCGGTACGAGCTCTCGGTCTTGGCCGAGTCGCCGAAGTAGGCGAACCGGCCGGTGGCCGGCGCCTTGATGTACACGAGCCCGACCTCACCGGCCGCCAGGCGATCCCCGTCCTCGGACCCGACGAAGACCTGGTCGTCGGGCACCGGCTTCCCGACGGTGCCCGGCCGGTCGAGCCACGTCGCCGGCGAGGCGAAGCACCCGATCCCCTCGGTGGCGGCGTAGTACTCCCACACGATCGGGCCCCACCAGTCCATCAGCGCCTGCTTGACCGGCACCGGGCACGGCGCCGCGCCGTGGAGGACGTGGCGGAGCGACGACACGTCGGCGGCCGCCCGCACGGGCTCGGGCAGCGACAGGAGGCGGTGGAACATGGTCGCCACCATGTGGGTGTGGGTGACGCCGTGCTCCTCGATCAGGCGCAGGGCGAGGGCGGCATCCCACTGCTCCATCAGGACGACCGTCGCCCCGAAGGCCAGGGGGACGGTGAGCGAGAAGGCCATCGGGGCGGCGTGGTAGAGCGGGCCGGTGCAGAGGTGGACGTCGCCGCCCGTCTCGTCGTAGCCGTAGAGGTTGACGACCGGGGCGGCGTCGGCGGTGGGGTCGTAGGGCCGGTGGACGCCCTTGGGCCGCCCGGTCGTGCCCGACGTGTAGAGCATGTTCGACCCGGGGGTGGGGTCGTCGATGGCGGCGCCGGACTCGGCCGCCATCGCCTCGTCGAGCGACTCGAAGCCGTCGATGGCGCCCCCGACCGACAACAGCACGTCGCACCCCGGAGCGCCGGCCGCGGCCCCGATCGCCATGGGCCCGATGCTGGCGTCGGCCACGAACGCACGGGCCTGGCAGTCGGCCACGATGTAGGCCGCCTCGTCGCCGGTGAGGTGCCAGTTGACCGTGGTCAGACGGAACCCCGCCCGCTGGGTGGCATCGACGACCTCGGCGAACTCGGCCCGGTTGCGACAGGCCAGGGCGACGGCATCACCGACCTGCAGCCCCCGGCGCCGGAGGGCCCGCACGACCTGGTTGCTGTGGGCGTTCAGCTCGGCGTAGGTCCGCTGCCCCTCGCCGGACGGCGTGACGATGGCCGGCGCGTCGGGCTGCTGCCCCGCCCACCAGGCGAGCCGCATGCCGCGGCGGAACAGGGCGTCTCTCGCAGCCTCGGATGACATCGGGCGGCATCGTCGCACGTCGCCGCCCGGCGCGCCGGGGACCCGACGGCCGGCCGACGGTCGACCACGGCGGCCCGGCGTGCGATGCTCACCGCGTGTCGTACCTGCTCGAGCCGGTGGGCCTGGGAAGGAGCGACAACGACGTCTACCTCGCCCTCGTCGAGCACCCGTCGGCCTCCGCCTCCGTCCTGGCCGAGGCGACCGCGCTCCCGGCCGACGAGGTCGAGGCCTCGCTGACCCGGCTCGGCGATGCCGGGCTGGCCGTCCGCGACGCCCTCGCCTCACCCCGCTACCGGGCCATCGCCGCCGACGAGGCCATCCCCCCGCTGATCGCCCGGCGCCGCCGCCAGCTGCTCGACCTCCAGCGCGACGTCGACGCCATGGCCGAGGCGGCCCGCACCCCCGTCGGCGACGAGCGCGACGCGGTCGCCGAGCGCATCCCGCCCGCCGACCTGGTCGACGTGGTGATGGGCCTCCAGGGCGGCGCCCAGCGCGAGCTGCTGATCGTCGCCGCCCCACCCAACCTCGACGGCGGGGTCTGGCCCAACGACGGCGAGCTCGCCGCCCTCGCCCGGGGCGTCACCTACCGGGTCGTGTACCACCCGGCGTCGCTCGTCAGCCCCGAGGCCATGGCCCACGTCCGCCGCTGCGTCGAGGCCGGCGAGGACGCCCGCATCCTGGCCGACGCCGGACCCAAGATGGTGATCGTCGACGGGAGCGTCGCCGTCGTCATCGAGTCGACGGTCGACCCCGATCCCGCCGCCCGCCTGCTCGTCCGGCCGTCCACCCTGCTCGACCTGCTGGTCGACCGGTTCGAGCGGCTCTGGTCGGCGGCGGTGCCCGTCGACGGCGCCGTCGAGGCCGCCCCCTCGGACGTGTCCGAGCGCGACCGGGAGCTGCTGGCCCTGCTGGCCGCCGGGCTCAAGGACCGGGCCATCGCCCACACCCTGGGGGTCACCGAGCGCACGATCGGCCGTCGGGTCACCGACCTCATGGAGCGGCTCGACGCCCCGACCCGCTTCCGGGCCGGGGCGCGAGCCGCCCAGCGAGGCTGGATCCCGCCGGACCCCGACGAGGTTTGAGCGTTTCGCCCTGTGGTGCAGGGCGAAACGCTCAAACCTCGCGTCAGGTGACGTTGCGGCCGAGGGTGTAGGCGCCGGAGCCGGAGTAGGCCACGACCCGGTACCGGTAGGTGCCGGAAGTGCCGGTGTAGGTGATCGACTCGTCGGGGGCGGTGGTGGTGCCCGAGGCGACGGTGCTCCACCCGAAGAGGCCCGACTTCTGCAGGTAGAGGTCGAAGTCGGTGCCGTTGGGCCCGTCGAGGCAGCCGCGGTGGGTGCCGGCGGCGGCGCTGAAGCTGGGCAGGTTGACGGTCTGGCCGCTGCTCAGGCTGCCGGTGGTGACGTTGCCGAGGGCGGTGCAGGCGCTGCCGGTGCCACCGGTGACCGTGAGCGACAGGGTCGCCGACCGGGTGGTGCTGCCGGCGGTGGCCCGCAGCGACACGCTGTAGGTGCCGGCCGGGGTCGACGAGCTCGTGGCGATGGTCGCCGTCGACGAGCCGCCGGCGGTGACGGTGGCCGGGCTGAAGCCGGCGGTGGCACCGCTGG
>DASVEC010000363.1:0-3464 GCA_036380755.1 Iamia sp.
CAGGAAGGGGTTCCTGGTTGGGATCGGTCGCGTCGCAGGGGGCGGGCGGTGGGGGGAGGGTCAGGCCTCGGTGGTCGTGGTGGTGCCCTCGTCGTCGGGGGCGTCGGGCGCGCCCTCGGGCGGGCCGGCCGGACGCTCACCGCCGCCCCCGCCGCCGGGGCCACCCGGTCGGCCGGGTCCGAACCCGGGGCCACCGAAGCCGGCGCGACCGCCATCCAGCTCGCCCCGGATGACGACGTCGGCGGCGACCGTGCCCTCGTCGTCGACCTCGCCCCGGGCCGCCACGGTGTCGCCCTCGGCCAGGTCGGAGACGGCGATCTCGGTCACGACCGTCACCATCGTGTCGTCGGTGGTGGTGACGACCACGTCGCCGTCGTCGGTGGTGACGGTGACGGTGGCGCCGTCCACCGAGGCGACGGTGCCGACGGTGGGCCGGAAGGCCCGGTGCCGGGTCTCGCCCTCCTCCTGGCCCTCGTCGCCGCCCTCCTCGCCGGCCGGCGGCTCGACGCCGTCGGGCCGACCCGGGTGCAGGGCGTCGGGGTCGAGCGAGCCGAGATCGGTCACGTGCCGGGCCGTGACGGCATCGTCATCGCCGGTCTCACCCATGACGACGACGGAGTCGCCCTCGGCGATGTCGGCCACCTCGCCCTCGGCCACGTCGAAGACCCCGGTCTCGTCGTCGGTCGTCACCGTGGTGGCGGTGCCCTCGTCGTCCTCGATGGTGACGGTGGTGCCGTCGACCCCGGTGACGGTGCCGTGGGCACCCGGGCGGCGGTGCTCGCCCCGGACGACGCACTCGCCGTCGGCGGCGGCGCCGTCCTCCGGCGGGGTCGTCTCGTCCTCGGCGGCGGTGGCCACCGCCAGGCGGTCGGGTTCGCCGCCACCGGTCACGGCGACGGCGGCGGCGCCACCACCGGCCACGCCGAGGGCCACGGCGCCGATGGCGATCCAGGCCAACGAGCGGCGGGAGGGCGGGGTGGCGGGGGCCGCGGCGGCGGCCGGCGGCGCGGGCGGCGGCGGGATGGGTGCGGGGGTCGGGTCGTCGGGCATGGCGAGCTCCTCGTCGATGGGGTGCGGGCGCAGCGTGACGACCCAACCTCAGAGGACACGGGGCGCCGACCTGAGCGCCAGCCGAGAGCCGTCACCTCCTGCCAGAACCGCTGCCTGTGACGGCGGCGACGCCTTCCGCTACGTTACGTGCGGCGGCGAGGCAGGGGATCTCGCCCGACCCCAGGGGGAAACCATGATCGCTCCGTCTTCTCGCGTACGCCGCGGCCGCACCCGCGCCGCGCTCGCCGGCGTGCTCGCGCTGGCCGTCACCACCGTCGGACTCGGATCGGGCTCGGCGTCCGGTGCCGCCACCCGCACGGTGTGCGCCGTCGGCTGCGACTTCACCAGCATCGCCGCGGCCGTGACCGCCGCCGTCGACGGTGACGTGGTCACCGTGGCCGCAGGCACCTACACCGAGCCCCAGGTGCTCATCAACCAGAAGGGCATCACCCTCGAGGGGGCGGGCTCGGGCCTGACGATCATCGACGGCGGGCTGGCGACCACCCTCGCCGGCGACGGCCAGCTCCGCGTCAACACCGCCGCCAGCACGAGCGGGCCGGTGACGGTGAAGGGCCTCACCATCCGCAACGCCGGGACCACCCCGACCGGCACGATCCGCTACGCCGTCCAGGTCAAGGCCAGCCGGCCCGATCCCTCGGCCGTGACGTTCGAGGACGTGGCCATCGAGGGCATCGGCAACCAGGACTACGGCATGTACGTCAACGGTGCCGGGGGCATCGACGAGGCGCCGTTCACGTTCGAGGACGGGTCGATCACCGGCACCGGCTTCCACGCCATCCTCTTCGAGAACTGGCGGCGAGCCGTGACCGTGGAGGACTCGACCTTCACCGAGCCCACCAGCGGCAGCGCCACCCTGCGCGGCTTCCTCTCCGACGTCGCCCCCGCGCGCGTCACCGAGGCCTACACCTTCCGCCGCAACACCTTCACCGGCCAGGCCATCTCGCTGTCCCGGTTCAGCGTCAACGACCAGGGCTACGACACGATCGTCGCCGAGGACAACACCCTCACCGGCCTCGCCGGCACCGACACCGGCATCAACATCGCCAACACCGGCACCGCCGCCGCCTCGGCCCCCACGGCCGTCACGGTCACCGGGAACCGCATCTCCGGCTCGGGCGCCGCCCGGGGCATCTCGCTGGCGGGCAACGCCACCGGCCCCGTCGGCCCGGCCACCGTCAGCGGCAACTCGATCCTCGGCCTCTCCCGGGGCGTCGACCTGGTAGGCGCCGGCCTCACCGGCGCCATCGCCATCAATCGCAACCGGCTCATCCAGCTCGGCGCCGGCGTCAACAACGGGGCCACGTCGGGCACGGTGAACGCCAGCGAGAACTGGTGGGGCTGCAACGCCGGCCCCGCCGGTCCCGGGTGCACCACGAGCACGGGCACCGGCACCACCACCATCGACACCTGGATCGTGGTGACCGCAGCGGTCTCGCCGTCCACCGTCCCCTCCGGAGGCACCGCCACCGTCACCGCCGACCTCCGGCACCTCAGCAACGGCGTGGTGATCAGCGCCGCCCCGGCCGTGTTCGACGGTCTCGAGACGTACTACGAGGCCAGCAAGGGCTCGGTCACGCCGAGCTCGGGACCGCTCACGTCGGGCCACGCCCCCACCGGCACCTACACCGCCCCCACCGGGCCGACCACCGACACCGTCACGGTGACGATCGACGGTGCCGCCGTCGCCCTGCCGGTCGACGTCGACGGCAGCGGCATCCTCGGCACGGTCACCTCGGCGCAGACCGGGGCCCCGATCGCCGGGCTGCAGGTCCGGCTGTTCAAGGACGGCTCGACTGCGTCGTCCTCCCGTACCACCGCAGCCGACGGGACCTACCTGTTCGGGGATCTGACCACCGGTTCCTACGAGATCTGGTACCGGGACGTCTCCAACGACGACTGGGTGTCGGAGTACCACGACGGTGCGCTCACCCGCGCCGCCGGCACCCCCATCGCCTTCACCACGGGTGATGTGGTCGTGGCCGACGAGGCCCTCGACCCGAAGCCGGTGGTGATCCCGGTGACGCTGCGCACGATCGCCGGCCAGGTCACCGATCCGAACGGCGACCCGATCCCCGGCATCCAGGTCCGCCTGTACACGGCCCCGTACACGGGCAGCTCGTCCTCCGCCACCACCGACGCCAACGGCGAGTACGCCTTCAACCGGCGCCCGGCGGGCCAGTACAAGCTGTGGTTCCGCGACCTCACCGGCAAGAGCTGGGTCAGCGAGTACGACGGCGATGCCGCCACCCTCGCCGAGGCCGACGGGTTCGCCCTCACCGAGGCGGCCGACGCCGACGTCGACGCCACCCTCACCCCCAAGCCGGCGCCGCCCGCACCCACCTCCGGCGGCGTCGAGGGCACCGTCACCGACGAGGAGGGCGACCCCGTCGTCG
>DASVEC010000364.1:0-2286 GCA_036380755.1 Iamia sp.
CGCATCGAGGACCTCATGGAGGAGATCAAGGCCGAGTACACGATCATCATCGTGACCCACAACATGCAGCAGGCCGCCCGGGTGAGCGACCGCTGCGCCTTCTTCACCACCGAGGTCAACGAGACCAGCGACACCCGCACGGGCCTGCTGGTCGAGTTCGACTCCACCGAGACCATGTTCTCCAACCCCTCCGACGAGCGGACCGAGAGCTACGTCACCGGCCGGTTCGGCTGAGGGCAGCGATGGCGACTTCCTCCTCGGAGCGACCCGTGCGCCAGGCGTTCACCGCCGAGCTGGAGCAGCTCCGTCTCCAGGTGGAGCTGATGGGGGTCCGGGTCGACGAGAACCTCGAGCGCACCCGCGAGGTGCTGCGCACCGGCGACGTCGACCTGGCCGTGGTGACGGTCGAGGCCGACGACCTCATCGACGCCATGAACGTGTCGCTCACCGAGCGGTGCTACGACCTCCTCTCCCGCGAGAGCCCGGTGGCCGGCGATCTCCGCTTCGTCGTGTCGGTGCTGCGGGTGCTGTCGGAGCTGGAGCGGATCGGCGACCTCGCCCTGCGGGTCGTGAAGCTGGCCCCCGACTGGGAGCTGCTCCACCGCCACCCCGCCACCTTCGACATCCTGCAGTCGATGGCCGACACCGCGGTCGAGCAGTACCGCACCGCCCTGCGGGCCTGGTCGTCCCAGGATGTCGGTCTGGCGGCCGACCTGGCCGACAGCCGGCCCATGGAGGCGTTCACCGAGCGCTTCAGCCGCGAGCTGCTCGGCATCGAAGGTCCCGACGCCGTCCTCGCTGCGGTGCGTACGCTGGTGGCGGGCCGGTCGTTCGATCGCATCGCCGACCACGCCGCGATCATCGGAGCCCGCATCCGGTACCTGATCACCGGCGATCCCGCCCACCTCACCGCCGAGATCCGGTGATGAGCGACAGCGAGGGGAACGGCGTGCAGACCCGCCGGACGTACCACCAGCAGCTCGACACCATCAAGGGCGACATCGTCCGCATGGCCGCCATGGTCACCGAGGGCATCCCCCGGGCGACGCAGGTCCTCCTCGACCACGACCTGGGCGGGGCCCAGGCGATCATCGACGGCGACGACCCGCTCGACGCCCTGGCCCTCGAGACCGAGGAGCAGTGCTACGCGGTGTTCGCCCTCCAGCAGCCGATGGCCGGCGACCTGCGCGGGCTCATCACCGCCGTCCGCATGGTCAGCGAGATCGAGCGCAGCGGCGACCTGGTGGTCAACATCGCCAAGGGCGCCCGCCGCATCTACGGCACCGAGTACACCCCGCGCCTGCGGGGGCTGATCAGCCGCATGGGCGACGAGGCCGCCCGGCTGTTCCGGCTGGCCATCGACGCCTACGCCGACGGTGACGCGGCCATGGCCGCCGCCCTCGACGACCTCGACGACCGGCTCGACGACCTGCACCAGGACTACATCGCCGAGATCTTCGAGGCCTCCAACGAAGGCGCCTTCGAGGTCCAGGCCGCCGTCCAGCTGGCGCTCATCGGCCGGTACTACGAGCGCATCGGTGACCACGCCGTCAACATCGGCGAGCGGGTGCGCTACATGGTCACGGGCTGGCTGCCCGAGCAGACCGGCGCGGCGCGCGAGGCCGTGCGCCAGGCCCGCCTGGGCGACCCCGCCGCGGTCGAGGCGGCCACCGCCACCGAGCCGACCACCGACGACAGCACTGCGACGGGCTAGAGAGCGAGGCGGACGGTGAGGATCCTGGTCACCAACGACGACGGCATCGACGCCCCGGGGCTCCACGCCCTGGCCGTGGCGCTCGACGACGACGGCCACGACGTCCTCGTCGTCGCCCCCTCCACCGACCACAGCGGCTACGGCGCCGCCATCGGCGACCTCGGCCGCCAGTCCGACCTGCAGACGACGCCGGCCACCATCCCGGGCGCCGGCCACATCGCCGCCTTCTCGCTGGCCGGCCCGCCGGCCCTGTGCGTCATGACCGCCCGGCTGGGTGGCTTCGGCGACCCGCCCGACATCGTCGCCTCGGGCATCAACCCGGGCAACAACACCGGCCGGGCCGTCCTCCACTCGGGCACCGTCGGGGCCGCCCTCACCGGGGCCAACCTCGGCGTCTCCGGCCTGGCCGTGTCGGTGGGCATCTCGCCCGACGGCGCCGTGGCGTTCCGTGCCGCGGCCGAGGTCGCCGCCGCCTCGATGGCCTGGCTGGCCACGGCGCCGGCCAAGACCGTCGTCAACGTCAACGTGCCCACCGGGCCGATCGAGGACCTCCGCGGGTCGCGGTGGGCCTC
>DASVEC010000365.1:0-13196 GCA_036380755.1 Iamia sp.
GCCCCAGCCGGCGCAGCCCGGGCTGTACCCCGAGCACGACATCTTCATCCAGCTGATGAAGCTCAAGAACACCCTCCGCCACCTCATGGGCGACGACCCCATCACCCACTTGGGCGCCGAGTACTACGACTGACCCCCCAAACTGCGACCCTGATCCACCTCCTGGGTGGATGAGGGTCGCAGTTTGCGGGGGGTTGGCGGGGTAGGCACACCGGCGTGGGCGACTGGCTCGGGAGACTGCTGTTCCAGCGGGGGCTCGCCGGGATCTACGTCCTCGCCTTCCTCGGGTCGGCCCTCCAGTTCCGGGCGCTGCTCGGCGACCGGGGGATCATGCCGATCCGGCGCTACGTCGCCGCCGTCCCCTTCCGGCGCGCCCCCAGCCTCTTCCACCTCGCGTACTCGGACGGCCTCTTCGCCGCCGTGTCGTGGCTGGGCGTGGCCGTGTCGGCCGCCCTCCTCCTCGGCCTGGGCGACATCGTGCCGCTCCCGGCGACGATGGCCCTCTGGGCGATCCCGTGGGCGCTGTACCTCAGCATCGTCAACGTCGGGCAGCGGTGGTACTCGTTCGGATGGGAGGTCCTGCTGTGCGAGGCCGGCTTCCTCGCCATCTTCCTCGGTCCCGCCGACATGGCCCCGCCGGTGCTGGTGCTGTGGCTCCTGCGCTGGCTGCTGCTCCGCCTCGAGCTGGGGGCGGGCCTGATCAAGCTGCGGGGCGACCCGTGCTGGCGCGACCTGACCTGCCTCCGCTACCACCACGAGACCCAGCCCCTGCCCGGCCCGCTGAGCTGGTGGTTCCACCGCCTGCCGGACGGGCTGCACCGGGTCGAGGTGGCGGCCAACCACGTCACCCAGCTGGTCGCGCCGCTCTTCCTGCTCGCCCCGCAGCCCTACGCCGGCGTCGCCGCGCTGGTCATGGTCGTCACCCAGCTGTGGCTGATGATCAGCGGCAACTTCGCCTGGCTGAACGCGGTCACCATCGTCATCGCCCTGCCGGCCCTGGGGGGCTGGCTCCTCGGACCCATCGTGCCGGTCGACCCACCGGCTCTGGCCGACCCTCCGGTCTGGCACGCGGCGACGGTCCTCGCCCTCACCGCCGTCGTCGTCGCGCTCAGCGCCCGGCCGGTGCGCAACCTGGTCGCGCCCCGGGGGCGGCAGAAGATGAACGCCAGCTTCGACCCCCTGCGCCTGGTCAACACCTACGGCGCCTTCGGGAGCATCACCCGGGAGCGGCGGGAGATCGTGATCGAGGGCCGGCGCCACCCGGACGACGACTGGCAGGAGTACGCCTTCAAGGCCAAGCCCGGCGATCCCCTGCGCCGGCCTCGCCAGGTGGCGCCGTACCACCTGCGGCTCGACTGGCTGATGTGGTTCGCCGCCCTCGCCCCCTCGCAGCACGAGCGCTGGCTCCGGCCGCTCCTCGTGCGCCTGCTCCGGGCCGACCCGGACGTGCGCCGGCTGCTCGGCCATGACCCCTTCGGCGACGATCCGCCCCGGTGGGTCAGGGCCCGCATGTACCGCTACCGGTTCACCACCCGGGCCGAGCGGCGGGACACCGGCGCCTGGTGGGTCCGCACCCCCGTCGGCATCGTCATCCGCCCGATCCGTCTCAGAGAGGATGCGAACTCGGTGGAGTAAGCGCCCTGTTTCGGGCGTCTACTCCACCGAGTTCGGGAGGGGGTCAGGCGGCGGCCGAACCGGAGCGGGCGTAGGCGGCGGGGGTGGTGCCGAGGAGGCGGCGGAAGTGGCGGGTCAGGTGGGGCTGGTCGTGGAAGCCGCAGTCGGCCGCGACCGTGGCCGCCGGGACGCCGTCGAGGAGGAGGGCGCGGGCCCGGTCGACCCGGCGGCCCAGCCGGTAGCGATGGGGCGGGAGGCCGTAGCGCCGGGTGAAGGACCGGACCAGGTGGGTCACGCTGGTGCCGAGGACGGCCGCGGCGTCGGCGAGACGCAGCTCGGCGGTCGGGTCGGCGTCGATCAGGTCCCGCAGCCGCTCAACCGCGAGGCCCGCCGCGGGGGTCGCGACCTCCGGCTCCGAGCCGAGGTGGCGACGCAGGCGCTCGCCGACGAGGGCCAGCCGGGCCTCGACCGCCAGCGGATCGGCGCCCGGCGACGACAACGAGCGGTGCAGACCGTCGAGCCCGGCCCGCAGGTCCGGATCGACCAGCGTCGGCCCGTCGACCGCCGGCCCGATGCGGTCGTCGGGCAGCACGGTGTCATCGACGTACAGCACCCGCTTGCGGAACCCGGCGGGGGTCGACGCCCGCCCGTCGTGGGCGACGTGGGGTGGCAGCACCGTCACCATCGGCCCGGTGGCCCCGAGGTGGTGGCGGTCGAGGTCGAAGCGGATGCCACCGTCGTCCACGATGATCACGGCCCACCGGTCGTGGGTGTGGAGCGGGTAGGCGTGGTCGACGAAGCGGGCGTGGAAGACCTCGTCGATGCCGGCCACCGCCGGCCGCCAGGCCCGCACCTGCTCGGGCGACGTGCTCACGCGAAGAACGTACAAGACCCGTCGCCCCGTCCGTCCGAGGATGGCGCGGTGGAGGAGAAGCCCAAGATCGCCGTCGCCGTCCGCCTCGACCTGGAGGCGTGGCAGAAGCTCAACGTCACCGCCTTCACCACGTCGGGGGTGGCGGCCCACCGTCCTGACCTGGTCGGCGACCCGTACGAGGACGGCGACGGCCAGGCCTACCTCGCCATGTTGGGCCACCCTGTGCTGGTCTTCGCCGGCGACGGCGCCGCCCTCACCCGCGCCTTCCGCCGGGCCCTCGACCGCGGGCTGGTTCCGGCCGTCTACACCGACGACCTGTTCGCCACCGGCAACGACGTCGACAACCGGGCCGCGGTCCGGAAGGTGGGCACCGACGACCTGGCGCTGGCCGGCTTCGCGGTGGCGGGCCCGGCCAAGATCGTCGACAAAGTGGTGGACAAGCTGCGCCTCCACCCCTGAGAGCGGGCCAGATCGGGGGCCGGACCCCTGCCGGGGTGCTGGCTCGCGCGACCGGAGATCGTCTAGACGGTGGCCGTGGGCCCGCGCTCCGGTGACAGGTCCGGGGCTCGTCGACCCCGGTGGGTGGCGGTGACGCTGCTCGCCATCGTGCTGGCCGGGTGCGCCGGCGACGGCGACGACGCGGGCGTCCCGGCCGATGCGGCCCCGACCACGGCACCCACCACGACCGGCGGGACCGATGCGGCCGAGGACACCGGCAGCACCCTGGCCACGACCGCCCCGCCCACCACGGCCCCGCCGACCGTGCCCGAGGGCGCCGTCGTCGTGCCGATCGACGACGACCTGGTCGCCCGGCTGCCCCAGCTCGAGGGCGGCGGTCGCCAGGTCGACACCGACGAGACCTTCGACGAGCGGTTCTGCACCGGCGACAAGGCCCCGGCGGTGCCGAAGGGCCAGGCCCGGGCGACCTACCCGATCTCGGACACCGATGTGATCACGGTCGCGGCCTACCGGTTCGGGGCCGGCGACGCCGCCGACTACCTGGCGAGGTACGCCGCGACCGTCCGGGCCTGCGCGGTGGCGGTGGGGGAGAGCGAGGGCCTCGGCGTGCCCGAGCTGTTCGGCTCGGCCTTCCGGCTGACGACCGAGGAGGCCGACGCCTTCATCGCCATGGCGTTGTTCGAGGACGTGATGTGGGTGCTGTACCAGGAGAGCACCGCCGGTCCACCCGTGGTCGACCCGACCACGATCGACGGCTTCCTCCAGACCGTCGTCGGCTGAGCCCTACGAGGTGGGGGAGCGGACGACGCTGGGCGCGGCGCCGGTCGTGTCGACGCCGCCGGTGGCCATCGCCCCCTCGGCGGCCAGGGTGATGAAGCGGCCGCAGAAGGCGAACACGCCGGCACCGTCGGCCGGGACGATCGAGCCGCTCATCAGCCGGGCCGCGTCGGTGCACAGGGCCACGACCGTCTCGGCCACGTCGTCGGGGCTCATGGTCGTCCGCATGGGGTGGGTGCGGCGCTCGACGTCGGCGGCCGCCTCGTAGAACGGGCCCAGCATGAGCTGGAGGCTGTCGCCGTCGATCCACCCGGGGTTGACCCCGATGATCGATACACCTCTCTCGCCCAGCTCACAGGCCAGGTACGCCACCATCGACTCCATGGCGGCCTTGGCCGCGGCCAGGATGCCGTGGGCCGGGATCCACGTGACCGTGTCGGCCCCGGAGACGGCCACGACCCGGCCGTGGCCGCTGGCCTCGAGCAACGGCATGGCCTGTTGGACCAGGCGCAGGAAGCCGGTGACCGAGATGGCGAAGGTGCGCTCGAGGTGCCGGGGCTCGGCGTCGAGCAGGGGACGGAAGCTGGTGGCCGCGGCGTTGGCCACCACGATGTCGAGCCGCCCGGGCCCGTCGGCGACCGCCGCCACCAGCGCGTCGATGTCCTCGATCGAGCCCATGTCGCAGCGCTCGACCCAGGCCTGCCGTCCGGCGGCCTCGACCGCGGCGGCCACCTCCCGCGCCGCCTCCTCCTGCTGGCGGTAGGTCACGACGACGTCGCACCCGGCCCGGGCCAGCCGGCGGGCGGTGGCGGCGCCCAGGCCCCGGGACGACCCGGTGACCAGGGCGGTCCGCCCCTCGAGCGAGAGCGTGTCGGCAGCGGTGTCCTCGGCCATGGCCGAGGAACCTACGGCCTCAATCGACAGGTGTGGGCGTGGGCGGCGCCTGCGACCGGGCCTCGGCCCGGACCTCGTCGGTGGCCCCGGCGCGCATCAGGAAGAGGACGGCGCCGGCGCAGACGAGGGCGGTGAGCGAGCCGACCCGGAGCGTCACGGCCATGGCGTCGATGAAGGCGGCGCGGGCGGAGTCGCCCAGCGCCGCGCCCTGGGCGCCCCCGGTGCTCTCCGCCACCTGGATCGCCTGGCCCACGCCCCGGTGCACCATCTCGGCCACCGGTCCGGGCAGGCGATCGAGCACCTCGGTCATCCCGGACCGGTAGCGGGTGGCGAGGATGCTGCCCAGCACGGCGATGCCGGCGGCGCCGCCCACCTCGCGGGCGGTGTCGTTCACCGCCGAGCCCATGCCGGCCCGGCTCATCGGCACCGCGGCCATGATCATCGACGTCGTCGGGGCCATGGCCAGGCCCGAGCCGGTGCCGATCACCAGCAGCGCGGCGCCGGACAGCAGGTAGGGCGTGGTCTGGGTCGAGAACGACAGCAGCAGGAAGCCGGTGGCGTGGAGCAGGAGGCCGCCGGCGACGGTGGCCCGGGCGCCGAAGCGCTCGACGATCCGCTGGCTGCGGGGCGCCCAGACGATCATCGCCAGGGCGTTGGGCGTCATCGACAGCCCGGCGATCAGCGGGCTGTCGCCCCGCACGTACTGGAAGTACTGCGTGGCCACGAAGAACATCCCGAACATCGAGAAGAAGGCCAGGGTGATCGTCAGGGTGCCGGTGGCGAAGCGCCGGACCCGGAACAGGGCCAGGTCGAGCATCGGCGCCCGGCTCGTCCGCTCCCACTGGACGAACCCGCCCAGCAGGGTCAGGGCGACGACGAAGGCGGCGAGCACCAGCGGGTCGGTCCAGCCCCGCTCGGGCGCCTCGATGACGGCGAAGAGCAGCCCGCCGAACCCGAGCATCGACAGGGCCGAGCCCACCGGGTCGAGGGGCGACCGGTCCGGGTCCTTCGACGTCGGCACCACCAGACCCCCCGCCACCAGGGCGATTCCGCCGATGATCACGTTGATCAGGAACACCGAGCCCCACCAGAAGTGGTCGAGCAGGAAGCCACCGATCAGCGGCCCGAGGGCGCCGCCGGCCCCGGCGAAGCCGGCCCAGATCCCGATGGCCTTGGCCCGCTCGTGGGGCGGGAAGACGTTGCTCAGGATCGAGAGCGTCGTCGGCATGATCAGCGCCGCGCCGGCGCCGGCCGCGGCCCGGAAGGCGATGAGCTGGCCGGTGCCACCGGAGAGGGCGGCGCCCAGCGAGGCCAGGGCGAAGATCGCCAGCCCGGCCTGGAGGGCGCCCTTGCGGCCGAAGCGGTCGCCGATGGCACCGGCGGGCAGGAGGAGCCCGGCGAAGACGAGGGCGTAGGCGTCGACGATCCACTGGAGCCCGGTCTGGCTGGCGTCGAGGGTGTCGGGCCGGGCCAGCGTCGGCAGGGCCACGTTGGCCGACGACACGGCGGCGACGATCAGGACGAGGTTGACGCACAGGACGCCGAGCACGAGCCAGCGGCGGGGATCGGCCTCGGCGGTGGGGTCAGCGGGGTGATCGGGCACGGGTCTTCCGAACGGTCGGCGACGGGGCGTTGTTCCACCCAACATCGAGAGAGGCCGAGCTTGCGAGGCCTCTCCAATGTGACGAGCGGTCTGCCCTGCGACGGAGTCGCTGGGCAGATCGTGGGTTCAGCACGCACCGGTTGCCGCGCCGTCGGCGACCTCCGGGGCGCTGTCCACTGTGCGTGCTGAAGTGCGCTTCAGGTCAAGAGGGCTCCGGCGCTCGACGCGACGATCTCGGCCACCGGGCTGAGCTGGAGGGCACCGGGGAGGTGGCGAACCACCTCGCGCCGGCCGTCGATCCGGACGCGCCCGTCCCGGAGCACCGCCGTCAGCGGGAGCCGGCCCAGCCACACCTGGTAGAGCACGGGCAGGTCGCCCTCGACCGTGGCGTCGACCTCGAACCCGGGGTCGAAGGTGCACAGCGACGGCCCGGCGTCGTCGCGCAGCACCCAGAAGCGGTCGGCGACGTCGGGGAACCGGAACTCGAGGAGGAGGCGCCGGTCGGGCAGCCGGGCGAAGTCGATGCGGCCGTGCACCCACCACATGAGGAGCTGCGGGTCGAGCTCCTGCTCCCGGGGGTCGCCGAACTGCCAGTCGGCGCCCCAGGCGCCCAGCCCGAACACGATCGGTCGGAGCGCCTCTCCGGCCGGCGTCAGCAGGTACTCGTCGCCGACGTGGTCGACCACGCCGGCCCGCTCCAGCTGCCGGAGCCGCTTGGAGAGCAGCGATCGGGACAGCCCCGGGTTGCAGCGGGCCAGCTCGTTGAACCGGGTGGCCCCGACGAGCAGGTCGCGGACGATCAGCAGCGTCCACCGCTCGGCCAGCACCTCCACCGCTCGTGTGACCGGGCAGTACTGCCCGTAGCCGTCGTCGCCCATGCCCCGAGGGTACGCCTGGTCCAGATCTTGCACCAGGAGCCGAGCCGCCAGGCGAGGCGACCCAGAAGCACAGTGCATTGCTCTCCGAGGCCCTGCCGAGGAGATGGTCCGGCAGAGACGCTCGAAGTCCAGATCTTGCACTAGGGGCAGCCTGCGTCCGTCCGTACCGTCGCCAGCATGACGATCATCGAGGATCCCCCCACCACCGACTGGCTCGCGACCGCCCGCGACCTGGTGCCCGAGCTGGCTGCCCGCGCCGCCGAGCACGACCGGGACGGCACCTTCGTCCAGGACGGGATCGACCTCGTCCGCGACCGCGGGCTGCTGGGCATGCTCGTGCCGGCCGAGCTCGGCGGCGGGGGCGCCACCTTCGCCGATGCCTGCGCCGTGCTCACGACCCTCGCCCACGGGTGCCCGTCCACGTCGCTCACCCTGTCGATGCACATGCACCTCGTCGCCGCCCAGGTCTGGCGTCACCACCGTGACCTGCCCGCACCCGTCCTGCCCCGCGTCGCGGCCGAGGGCCTGGTGCTGGTGTCGACCGGCGCCGCCGACTGGATCGACTCGAGCGGCGTGGCCCGCAAGGTCGAGGGCGGCTACCGCGTGAGCGGCCGCAAGATGCCGTCCAGCGGTGCGCCGGCCGGCGCCATCGTCGTCACCAGCGCCCGCTGGGAGGACGCCCCCGACGGCCCGCAGGTCGTCCACATGTCGATCCCGTTCGCCGCCGAGGGTGTGTCGATCGAGGAGACCTGGGACGCCATGGGCATGCGGGGCACGGGCTCGCACACCGTCGTGCTCGACGACGTGTTCGTGCCCGACGCCGCCGTCCCACTGGTCCGCCCGGCCGGCGCCTGGCACCCCGTGTGGGCCACGGTGCTCGGCTGCGCCATGCCGCTGATCATGTCCAGCTACGTCGGCGTGGCCGAGGCCGCCGCCGGCCGCGCCCTCGAGCTGGCCGCCCGCCGGGCCGAGCGCCCCGAGACGGCCCCGGTCGTCGGCCGGATGATCGGCCAGCTCACCGCGGCCCGGGACGCGGTGGCCGCCATGATCCGGGCCAACGAGGATCTGCACTTCGACGGCACGCTGGAGAGCGCGGCGGCGACCCTGACCCGGAAGGGGAACGCCGCCGCGGCCGCCATCGAGACGGTGCGGCTGGCGCTGGAGGTCGGCGGGGGCCAGGCCTTCGCCGTCGGTGGCGGTGTCGAGCAGCTCCTGCGCGACGTCCACGGCGCGACCTACCACCCCCTGCCGCCCGCGGCCCAGCAGCTGTTCACCGGCCGGGTCGCCCTCGGTCTCGATCCGGTGGGTGGATGACGGAGGGTCGATAGCGGCGGAGGGTCGATAGCCTCGGGGGCGATGGATGCCACCGACACCGACACCCCCGTGGACCAGCTCGTCCTGCGCCTCTCCGACGACGCCCTGGCCACCGTCACCGGCATCCGCGACGCCGAGGACGAGCCCGACGGCCTGGCCCTCCGGGTCGAGGTCACCGGGGCCCGGGGCACCGACTTCACCTACGACCTGGCCTTCGAGCCGGTGGCCGACGCCTCTCCCGACGACGCCGTGACGGTCCAGGGCGGCATGACCGTGTGGATCCCGGCCGGCAGCGTGGCCAAGCTCAAGGGCGCCACGCTCGACGTGCCCAGCCGCGAGGGCCAGGGCGGCCTGGTGCTGCGCAACCCCAACCGGCCCGACCCGCTGGGCATGGACGGCGGCGCCATCGAGCTCACCGGCACCATCGCCGAGAAGGTCAAGACCCTGCTCGACGCCCACGTCAACCCGGCGCTGGCGTCCCACGGCGGCTTCGCCGAGCTGGTCAAGGTCGACGACACCGCCGTCCACATCTCGATGGGCGGCGGCTGCCAGGGCTGCGCCGTCAGCGCCATGACCCTCCGCGACGGCATCGAGAAGGCCATCAAGGAGCAGATCCCCGAGGTCACCGAGGTGATCGACACCACCGACCACGGCGCCGGCGAGAACCCCTTCTACACCGACGACCCGTACGCCTGACCCGGCCCCGCCGGGCCTCGGCCGGGCCTCAGCCGGCGGCGATGAGGCCGACGCCGATCAGCGTGGCGAGGGCACCGACGAGCTGGATGCGCTTGAGCTGCTCGCCGTGGACCCGCCAGGCCAGCACCGCGGTGACGGCCGGGTAGAGCGAGGCCAGCACGGCCGTGATCGACAGCGCGCCCATGGTCGTCGCCAGCGAGAACGTGGCCATGGCCCCGGTGTCGGTGGTGGCGATGGTGGCCGTCGTCCTCCGATCGTCGCCGCTCGGGCGGGCCGCCGACCGCAGCACTGTCGCCAGCAGGGCGGTGGCCGCCACCAGCGTCGCGGCCCGCATGGAGAAGACGGTCATGGCCACGCTGACGTCGGATCCCTGGGCGATGATCGCCTGTCCGGACCCGAAGGCGACCGCTGCCATCAGGGCCAGCACCACCGGCCCGACGCCCCGCTCGACCGGCGCCCCCCCGGGGTCGGTCACCGAGCCCCGCTCGGGCCCTGACACCAGCACCACGCCGACGATGGCGACGACGATGCCGGCCAGGGCCACGGGTCCGGGCTCGTCGCCCTGGGCCAGCCCGACGGCGACGGGCACGACCACGCCGGTGGCGGCGATGGGGGCGACGACGCCCATCGTCCCCCGGGCCAGGGCGGCGTAGAACAGGCCGAGCCCGCTCGAGCCCACCAGCCCGGCGGCGATGCCCCACCCGACAGCGCCGGTGCGGCCCCACTCGCCGGTGGCGGTGACGACGACGGCCACGACGACCGCGGCCATCCCGTGGGCGCTGCGGATCACGGCGACGGGGTGGACCCGCCGGCTCAGCGTGCCGCCCAGGAAGTCGCCCGTGCCCCAGAGCAGGCTGGACATGGCGGCGAGGAGGGCACCCATGGGGTCGCCCACCCTTCCACCCCCGGCGAGGTTTGAGCGATTCACCCTGCTGGGCAGGGCGAAACGCTCAAACCTCGCGGCCTAGCCTGCACCGGTGACCGCCCCCAAGGCCGACCGCCGCGACTACCTGGGGTGCGGGCTGTGGGTGGGCGGCTTCCTGCTGCTGGTCGTCGTGAGCTTCGCCATCGGTGTGATCCTGCGACCCTCGCCCCCCGAGCAGGAGGGCGCGATCGGCCCCGACGACATCGCCCTGGCCGATGTCGGGCCGCGGGTCGACGGCTACCGCTTGGTGGGCGGGCTCGACGAGGTCGACGACCCCTGCGTCATCCTCTTCCGGGGCGACGAGGAGATCACCGGCCAGTGCGGTGTGACCCGGGGCGAGGCCGACCGTGACGAGGTGGGCCGGTACACGATCACCTCGTCGGTGCTGGAGGACGGGACGACGGCCGTCTTCGCCCCCGTCCCGCCCGGTACGGCGACGGTGGTCCTCGAGCTGAGCGACGGCTCCACGCCCGAGGTCGACGTCCAGAGGAACGACGACGCCGACGTGTCGTTCTTCCTCTACGAGACCGAGGAGGACGTCGTCGGCCCGGCGACCTTCCTCGGAACCGATGGCGAGCCGATCCCCGAGTAGGGCTATCCTGACCCGGTCATCACGAGTGGCTCGGGGCGTTGCCCCGGGTCCGGCAACCTGGGACGGACACCCAAGGTGCCTCCCGCCTCGGCGGGGATGTGGCCGGTTCGCCGGCAACGAAGTGTCCGGGTTCGCCCGGCGCAGGCACCCGGGCTCCGCCCCCCGAATCCTGGAGGAGGCGAACCGATGAGCGACGACCACCGCACCGTGGCCGACGTCGGCGCCTCCGTGCTGGCCAAGCCGTCCTGGACCGCGGCCCACGCCAGCACCCTCCCGGCGTCCGGGGCCTGGCGGCCGAGCGATCCGGCGGGCGACCGCCAGTTCCTCCGCACCTTCGCCGACCGGAAGTTCGTGCTCGAGGGCGGGGGCCAGCTCCAGGACGTCACCCTCGCCTTCGAGACGTGGGGCACGCTCGCCCCCGACGCCGGCAACGCCATCCTCGTCTGCCACGCCCTCACCGGCGACTCCCACGCCGCCGGTCCGCAGGGCCCCGGCCACCCCACACCGGGGTGGTGGGACGGGCTGATCGGCCCCGGCCGGCTGCTCGACACCGAGCGCTGGTTCGTCGTGTGCGTGAACGTCCTGGGGGGCTGTCAGGGCACCACTGGCCCGGCGTCGCCCCGACCCGACCGGCGGGGCCGCTACGGGTCCGAGTTCCCGGTCGTGACCGTGCGGGACATGGTCCGCACCCAGGCCCGGCTGGCCGACGGGCTCGGCATCGGGCGCTGGGCGGCCGTGATCGGCGGCTCGATGGGCGGCATGCAGGTCCTGGAGTGGGGCGTGATGTTCCCCGACCGCGTCGGCACCCTCGTCCCCATCGCCACGTGCACCGCGGCCACCGCCCAGCAGATCGCCTACTGGAGCACGGGCCGCCGGGCGATCGCCCTCGACCCGGCCTGGCGCAACGGCGACTACTACGACGCCGCCCCCGGCGAGGGGCCCCACGGCGGGCTGGCCGTGGCCCGGATGATCTCGCAGATCACCTTTCGCACCGACCGGGTGTTCACCGACAAGTTCGGGCGGGACGAGGTCGAGCCGCTGGCGGGCGCCTTCGACCTGTGGCAGCGGTTCCAGGTCGAGCGCTACCTGGAGCACCACGGCGACAAGCTCATCCGCCGCTTCGACGCCAACAGCTACCTGCTGCTGACCAAGGCCATGGACCTGCACGACCTGGGCCGGGGCCGCGGCGGGCTGGCGGCCGCCCTCGCCCGGATCCAGGCCCCGGTGCTGTCGATGGGCATCACCAGCGACGCCCTCTACCCCTCGTACCAGTCGCAGGACCTGGTGCGCGCCCTCACCGCCCGGGGCCACGACGCCCGCTACGCCGAGATCGACAGCCCCCACGGCCACGACGCCTTCCTCATCGAGGAGGAGCAGGTCGCCACCCTCCTCGCCCCCGTCCTCGCCGACCTCTCGAAGCAGGAGAACCGATGACCCCGCCCGACGACCTGCACCCCGACACCCGCGCCGTGCGGGGCGGGCGCAACGGTTGCGACCCCGCCCTGGCCCCGGTGATCTGGGCCAGCTCGACCTTCGTCTCGCCCGACGTCGACACCGCCCAGGCGGCGGCGACGAGCATCGGCAGCGACCGCTTCTACTCGCGCTACGGCAACCCGACCGTCGCTGACTTCGAGAGCGCGGTGGCCGGCCTCGAGGGGGCCGAGGCGGCGCGGGCCTACGGCTCGGGCATGGGCGCGGTCACCGGCGTGATCCTCGGCCTGTGCTCCAAGGGCGACCACATCGTCGCCACCCGCCAGATCTACGCCGCCACCCAGCTGGTGCTCCAGGTGATGTGCCCCCGCTTCGGCATCGACGTCACCTTCGTCGACGGCACCGAGCCGGGCGCCATGGCCGCCGCCGTCCAGCCGGGGAAGACGATGCTGGTCTGGGCCGAGACGCCCGCCAACCCCCGTCTCGACCTGGTCGACCTGGACGAGCTGGGTGCCATCGCCGGGCCCATGACCGTGGTCGACTCGACCTTCGCCACGCCCTTCGGCCAGCGCCCGCTCGACCACGGCGTCGACATCGTCGTCCACTCCGCCACCAAGGCCATGGCCGGCCACAACGACGCCACCCTCGGCGTCGTCGCCACGAGCGCCGAGCTGGTCCAGTGGCTCACCGGGTTCGCCGTGCTCCAGGGCGCGGTGGCCTCGCCCTACGACGCCGCCAACGGGATCCGCGGCCTGCGCACGCTGCCGGTGCGGTTCGCCCGCCAGACGGCGTCGGCGCTCGAGGTCGCCGGCTGGCTGGAGAAGGACGGGCGGGTCAGCGAGGTCCGCCACCCCGGGCTCGAGTCGCACCCTCAGCACGAGCTGGCCGTGCGCCAGATGCGATCGACCGGCGGGCTGGTGTGCTTCGACCTCCCCGGCGGGATCGAGGCCGGTCGCCGGTTCGTCGATGCCCTCGAGCTGGCCCAGCTGGCCACGTCGCTGGGTGGCCCCGAGACGCTGGTGACGCACCCGGCGTCGACCACCCACGTCAACCTGCTCCCCGAGGAGCTGGAGGCGGCCGGGATCGGCCCGGGCACGATCCGCCTGTCGGTCGGGCTCGAGCACGCCGACGACATCCGC
>DASVEC010000366.1:0-6470 GCA_036380755.1 Iamia sp.
ATCGAGGGCCGCTCGACGATGGACAAGCAGGAGCTGGCCGAGGCCCTCGGCGAGACCTGACCGGTCCGACTCGTCGACGAGGCGGTCAGCGGATCACCTCGACCAGGTGCCCGAGGGCGGCGGTGACGGTGGCCTCGCAGACCGTCGTCGGATCGCCCTCGAAGTGATGGAGCCGAGCGGTGGTCGAGGTGGAGGTGGCCACGCCGATCCACACCGTGCCCGGCGGCTCGCCGTCTTGCGGTTCGGGCCCACCGACGCCGGAGACGGCCACGCCGACGTCGGCCCCGAGGAGCCGGGCGACGTTGCCCGCCATGTCGACCACCGCGGCCTCGGAGACCACGGGCCCGGGGCGAACACCCAGCAGGTCGTGCTTGACCGCGGCGGCGTAGGCGACGACGCCCCCGCGGAACCACGTCGACGCCTCCTCGGCCCGGGCCAGGGCGCCGGCGACGAGCCCGCCGGTCAGCGACTCGGCCACCGCCACCGAGAGGCCCCGCTGGCGCGCCGCGTCGGCCACGTCCTGGCCCATCACATCGATCGCGCAGTCGCTCATGGTCGAGGGTCCTCCCCGGCGACCGGGTCCTCCGCGTCGGGGCCGGCCGGGCGGTCGTCGCCCCCGTAGAGGTCGTCCGACGTGGTGGTCGGCCCGGACCCGTCGTCGTGCGAGGCGGTCGACTCGGGGTGGCGGACGTGGCGGGCTGCCCACGCGGACCCGACGGCGACGACGACGACCAGGAGGAAGACGATGGCGATGGTCACGGCGTCACGCCTCCTCTCCCCGGCCTCAGCTGGCGAGGGGGTGGGAGCGGCGGACCGAGGGCGTGGGTGCTGCCGCGGGCGGGAACCCGGCCTCGGTCCGCTCCTCCTCGTTCTCGCCGCCCCACAGCCCGAGCTCGAGCTGGGAGCGGGCGTGGGCGCGGCAGGGCTCCTGGACGGGGCAGCCGGAGCACACCCGACGGCCCTCGGCCTCCCGGCGGGCACGCGCTGGTGGCCGTTCGGCGTGGGGGGCGTAGAACAGATCGAGTCGCCCCTTGCAGGCGGCGTCGTCGGCCCAGGCCGTGGCCATCGCCGGGCGGTCGGATCGGGCCAGGTCGTCCACGGGGCCTCCCTCGGTGGCAGCGGGACCCCGGCCTCCCCGCACCGTCGCGGGGCAAACGCCCTTCACCCCTGGCGGGGAGAGCTACCCGAGCAGGCGGTCACCCTCCGGTGACGGCAGATCGGCCCGCAGCTCGACGAGGTTCTCGGCGATCTCGCGGAGCCGTACGTTGCCGCTCCGGGACATCGTCACCAGGCGGGCGAAGGCCTCGTCGGCGCCGATGCCGTGGCGCTCCATGAGGATGCCCTTGGCCTGGCCGATCACGTCGCGGGACTCGAGGGCCACGCGCAGGTGGGCGACCTCGGCCACCAGGTCGTCGGTCTCGCTCGGAACACCGGCGACGATGCGAGACGCCAGCTCCTCGACGGTGGTGCCCTTCCTCGCCGCCGCCCGGACGAGCACGCCCCATGCCGTGGACGGGGCCAGTCCGTGCCGGCCGATCAGGCGATCGAGGACGATGACGAGAGGACTGGCGGTCACGAATGGCCTTTGGCTGGACGGATCGTCGCCAGCAGGGGCCGAGACTGGTGGTCGCTGCTCAAGAGCGCCGACGTCTGCCGGTGACCCGACCACGGTACCCCTCCCTCAGATCACCCGATCAGGTGGTCGTCGCCGAAGTCGTCCCGTTCGTTTCGCCGGGGAGGCTCCGGGGAGCCCGCGGGCCGATCCCGAGGAGGACGCATGGTGCACGACGAGGGTGGCGACGAGGTCCGCGAGCCCGAGAACAGCACGGTCGAGGACTGGATGGGCCAGGACATCGAGCGCGACACCGAGCTGGCCGAGGATCTGGTGGAGGAGACCGGTGACCTGGCGGAAGCCGAGCGTCGCTTCGACGAGGAGGCCGACGGCCAGGAGATCCACGAGGCGGGCTATCCCCGCCCCGACGACGAGGAGCCCCCCGGCGACGGCCCCGTGGGCCAGCCGTCCTGAGTGCCGTGCCGGTGCTCCCGCCCGTCGCCCGTCCTCTCTGGAGCGAGCCCGATGCCGTCCGTCCGTCGCTCGAGGGTGATGTCACCGCCGATGTGGTGGTCGTCGGTGGGGGCATCGCCGGGCTGACCGCCGCGGTGCTCCTCGCCCGGGGCGGTGCCCGGGTTCGCGTGCTGGAGGCGGGCACCGTGGGCCAGGGCACCACCGGAGCGAGCACGGCGAAGGTCACGGCCCTGCAGTCGACCCGCCTGTCGGCGATCCGTCGGGCGCACGGCGACGAGGCCGTGATCCGCTACACCGAGGCCCAGCTGGCCGCGCAGGCCTGGATGAGGACGCGGGCCGAGGAGCGATCGACCCTGTGCCGCCTCGAGGTGCGCGACGCCGTCACCTACACCTCCGAGGGATCCCATCTCGACGACATCGAGGCCGAGGCCGAGGCCGCGAGCCTCGCCGGGCTCCCGATCGTCGTGTCCGACACCGTGCCCGAGCTGCCCTACCCGGTGCGCCGGGTCATCCGGCTCGGCGACCAGATCCAGCTCGACTCGCGAGCCTGGACCATCGACCTGGCCGCCGAGCTCGACGAGCTGGCGGGCGCGGCGGTCCACGAGGGCAGCCGGGTCACGGGCGTCGATCTCCGTGGGCGTCACGTCACCACCGACGGAGGGAGGGTCCATGCCGACCACGTGGTGCTGGCCACGCTCCTGCCGATCACCGACCGAGGCGGGTTCTTCGCCCAGGCCGAGCCGGCGATGTCCTACGGCATCGCCGTCACCCTGGCGGAGCCCGTCGCCGGGACGTTCCCGATGGCCTACGGCGAGGACGACGTCAGCCGATCGCTGCGCACCGCGACCACGGCCGACGGGACACCGGTGCTCCTGATCGGCGGGGGCGGGCACACCGTCGGACGGAAGGCGGACACACGGGCCGAGCCCGAAGAGCTGCTCGCCTGGGCCGTCGAGCGCTTCCCCGTCGCCTCCGTGACCCACCGCTGGTCGGCCCACGACCTGCGCCCGATCGACCAGCTGCCCTTCGCCGGCCGGGCCGACCGTTTGCCCGGGAGCCCGTGGGTGATGACCGGGTTCGCCAAGTGGGGCCTGACCAACGGCACGGCGTCGGCCATGACGGTCGCCGGCCGGATCCTCGGCACCGAGGCGCATCCGTGGGACAGCCTCTTCGACCCCCGCCGCCACCGGGGTCTCTCCGGAGCCAGGGAGGCCGCCCGTGTGAACGCCGGTGTGGCGCGGGAGATGGCGGCCGGCTGGGTCCGGCCGCAGCCCCGTCGGCGCATCGTCGTCCCCTGCGGCTCCGCCCCGAGCGAGGCCGCAGACTGCACCGTGTCGCTCGTGTGCACTCACCTCGGGGGCATCGTCCGCTGGGACGAGGCCGCGGGCACGTGGGACTGCCCGCTCCACGGATCCCGCTTCGACGCCGGCGGGGCGGTGATGGCTGGTCCCGCCGTGCGTCCTCTCGGCGGCGGTGGGTAGTCCCCGGTCCATGGACGATCGGGACCTGGTCCGCTACTTCGCCGACTTGGCCCGTCGGCTCATGGCGGAGGAGAGCGTCGAGGCCACCATGCGGCTCATCGTCGAGGCCGCCGTCGAGCTGATCGACGGCTGCGACCACGCCTCGATCAGCCACATGCGGGGCAACAGCCTCATCAGCGCCTCCAGCAACGACACGATCGGCATCGCCCTCGACGGCATCCAGACCGGTGCCGACGAGGGCCCGTGCCTCGACGCCATCCGCACCGGGGAGGCGATGGCCACCGGCGACCTCCTCGCCGACCACCGCTGGCCCGTCTACGGGCCCCTCGCGGTCGAGGCCACCGGTGTCTGCAGCTCGCTGGCCCTGCCGCTGCACGACGGGCGGCGGACGATCGGCGCCCTGAACCTCTTCGCCGACCGGCGCGGCGCCCTCGCCGGCGATCCCGACGCGGATGCCACCGCGTCGATCCTCGCTGCTCATGCGACCCCGGCCCTCGTCGCCGCGCTCCACCGCGAGGACATGCGGGCCGCCCTCGAGAGCCGCGACGCCATCGGCCAGGCCAAGGGCATGCTCATGGCGCGCGCCGACGTCGACGAGCAAGAGGCCTTCCGCCTGCTGGTCAAGGCCTCCCAGCGGATGCAGGTGAAGCTGGCCGAGGTCGCCCGCCGCCTCGTCCGGGGCGAGCTGGCCGCCGATCCCGACGACTGACGGCGAGCCAACTTGCGTCGGACCTGCCGGGCGAGGGAGGGGGCGCCCGAGCTTCGCCGGGGTTCAGCAGCGAGTCCTCGGCGGAGCTCGCCTCGCGAGGCCATCGGCCGTCACCCGATGGGGCGACCGGCGGCCCATCGTGTTGCCGTCGTCGGTTCGGTGTGGTTGGGTGGTCATCGACGTTCAGCCACGAGGGTCATCCAGATACCCACGTAGGAGGGCCATGTCCCTCGTCCGAACGTCCACCCCCGACCACGACGCAGCCGATCTGACGGCCGCCGAGGTCACCATCCCCCGGGGCGTCGATCGCCTCGATCCCGACCTCGCTCCCGCCGTTGACGAGCCGCTGTGGCTCCTCCACGTGCGCTACGCCCGGGCCGGCGAGCCCGACGTGCTGGCCGAGCTGGTCGAGGAGTACCAGGCCTACGCCCTGTCGCTGGCCCGTCGCCTGCACCGCCACCGTGAGCCACTCGAGGATCTCCGCCAGGTCGCCCTGGAGTCGCTGGTGGTGAGCCTCCGGCGGTTCGACCCGACGCGGGGGATCCCGTTCGTCGCCTTCGCCACGCCGACGATCGTCGGGGCCATCAAGCGCCACTACCGGGACCGGGGGTGGGCGATGCGGGTCCCGCGCGCCGCCCATGACCTCGCCGTCCCGGCGCGGGACGCCGTCGATCGTCTCACCGGTGCGCTCGGCCGGCCCCCGACCACCGCGGAGGTCGCCGCCGATCTGCAGGTCTCCGAGGAGGACCTCCTGCTGGCCCAGTCGGCGACCCGGGCCCGGGCGATGGTGTCGCTCGACGCACCCCGGCCGGGGCCTGACAGCGATCGGGCCTTCGAGGTGGGCGAGATCGACTCCAGCTTCGCCCTGGCCGAAGGCCGCGTCGCCCTCGAGGCCGCCCTGGCCCGGCTGGCGCACCGCGACCGCACCGTGCTGGGCCTGTACTTCTTCGAGAACGAGACGCAGACGCAGATCGCGGCGCGCTTCGGCGTCAGCCAGATGCAGGTGTCGCGCTGGATCTCCTCGTCCCTCGCTCGCCTGCGCAGCCACATGACGGCCGACTCCGACGCCGACCGGGCTCGACCCGCGTCGACGCGCACGGCCTGAGGCCTCCGGCTCAGGTCTGGAGGGCCGGCCAGATCGAAGGCCTGCGCCGCTGATCAGCGGTAGGGGCTCAGGTCGGCGCGGGGATAGCGCGCTTGGGTGTCCGCCAGGGTCTGCTCGTCCCAGTACGGATCGCCCGGAGGAGGGAAGCCGAACACCGACCGCTCGCGAGGAGTCGCCCGCTCGATGAGCTCGCCCCACTCGGCACCGAGCGCTCGGGCCGACCATCCGACCCGGCCGATCCAGCGGGGCCCCCACACGGCGTAGTTGGCGAGCAGGCTGAACCGGGCCGAACGCTCACCGGTCATGCCTGATCCCCGATGCACGACGTCGGTCCGGAAGCAGACCAGGGTTCCCGCAGGACCGGTGATCGAGACCTCGTCCTCGGCGAAGGCCCCGGCCGGGAGGTAGTTCGCGACGTAGTCGTTGGCGGATCCGCCGAGCGTGTCCGGCCAGTAGGGGACGCCATCCCCGATGGCCCGCGGGACGACCTTGGTCGGTCCGTCCTCCTCGGTCACGTCCGACAGGAGGATCCAGGCCGTCATCTGTGAGGGCGGGTCGGATCGCTTCGGGACGACGAGGGTGTGGTTGCCGAAGTCGCGATGGTGGCTCTGCTCGTAGTCGGCGGCCCCGGCGTACTTGGCCCACAGCTCCGCGTCGTAGAGGCACAGGTCGGACGAGCCGAGGAAGCGCTCCGTCAGGTCGAGGAGGTCGGGATGGAAGGCGAGCCGGTTCAGGTCCCACGATCGCCACGGGCCCGTGATCAGGCCGTCCCACTGGCTCGTCGCCAGCCAGGCGTGAGCCCCCGGGTCGGCGAAGTACGCCTCGGGGCTGGGGTAGTGCAGGCCGAGCGCCTCCTGAGCGGCCGCCAGCTCGTCGGCTCCGAGGAAGCTCTCGAACACCAGGTAGCCCCGCTCCCGGAGCTCTGCCACACACCGGTCCGGCACCCTCATCGACGCCCGAAGGTACCTGGGCCGGCCGGCGAGGTGGCGAGAATAGGGGCGAGGTGCAGCCTCCGTCGGAGCAGGAGAAGGAGTGCCGAGTGGCAGACGACCAGGCCTCCGCCATGGCGGACATCTCGCATGCCGGCGGCCGGCGGTCGCCGACTCTGACCGGTGTCTGGCCGGGATCGGGCGGTGGGCTCGCTCCGGA
>DASVEC010000367.1:0-9023 GCA_036380755.1 Iamia sp.
TACCAGGACCCCCGCTACTAGACCTGCGCCAGGGCCGCCGCCAGCCGCGGGACGGCGGCGTCGGTGCGGACGCCCCACCAGAACAGGTCCTGGCCGTCGACGAGGACGGCGGGGGCTCCGAAGCGGGCCTCCAGGTCGGGCAGATCGTCGGCGGTGAAGGCCCAGGGCTCGGTGGGCGCCAGCACGGCGTCGACGGCCCGGGCCCGGACCTCCTCGACGGTGACCTCGGGGTAGCGGACCGGGTCGTCGGCCCACGCGCTGACCCATCCGGCCGCGGCCAGCACCGACGCCCCGTAGGTGTCGGTGTTGAGCGTCATCCAGGGGCGGGCCCAGATGGGGACGAAGGCGGTGCGGGGGGGCCCGGGCGGCGGCGCCGGCCGCGGCATCGGGGACGGTGGCGGGTCGGCCCCGACGGCCTCGGCGAGCGCCGCCAGGACGCCGGGCACGTCGTCGACCGTCCGGGGCGACGCCACGTGCACGGCCAGGCCGGCCCCGACCAGGGCGTCGTGGTCCTCGATGCGGTTCTCCTCGTCGCACATGACCACCAGGTCGGGGGCCAGCTCGACGATGGCGGCGAGGCGCGGCCGCTTGGTGCCCCCGACGTGCGGGATGTCGGGCTGCTCGCAGAAGCGGGTGCAGGCGACCGGCGGTCGACCCCATGCCACCAGCGTCTCGGTGACCGACGGGACCAGGCTGACGACCCGCGGTCCAGTGCTCATCCTCCGAGGATGCGGGCCTTCTGGGCCTCGTACTCGGCCGCGGAGATGGCGCCCTGCTGGAGCAGGGCGTAGAAGCGGGCGATCTCGTCGGCCTGCGAGGGCGCCTCGGCCACCGGCGCGCGCACCCGGTCGAACTTGCGGTTCTCGTTGTCCTCCATCTGCACGTAGATCTCGCGCTGGACGATGGCGGGCTTGCGGATGTTGTCGAACTTCTCGGTGCCGCGCTCCCCCGCCGACTCGATGGCCAGGTCGCCGGCCCCGACCATCCGCTCGAAGAGGCGTTGGTTGAAGAACACGGTGTTGACCCGCTCGAGCGGGATCTCGATGCCGGACTTCGTGAGCACCCCGCGCCGGGTGATGATCCGATCGCTGGTGAGGACGAAGTTGGTGTTGCTCCAGCCCAGGAGCTCGATCAGGAAGTTGACCAGGGCCACCACGATCAGGATCAGGGCGATCCAGAGGATGATCACGTGCAGGTCGGCGAGGGCGGCGATCAGGCCGAACACGATCGCCGCCACCAGGAACAGCGTGGGCAGGGCGATGGCCAGCCAGTGCGGTCTCAGGTCGAGGACCAGCTCCTCGTTGCTGTTGAGCAGCTTCCGCGGAAAGGCCACGCCCGAACGCTACCGCTGGTGCCGGTCAGCCGTAGCCGAGCTCGTGGAGGCGGCGGTCGTCGATGCCCAGGTGGTGCCCGAGCTCGTGGACGACCGTGACGCGCACCTCGTGGACGAGGTGGTCCTCGTCGCGGGCCATGAGGCAGAGGGGGATCCGGAAGATGGTCACGCGGTCGGGCAGCTCCATGAACCCGTACTGGCCACGAGCCGTGAGCGGCGTGCCCTCGTAGAGGCCGAGGGGGCCGCCGGGCCGCCCATCGGTGACGAGGACGGCGATGTTGTCGAGCATGGCGTCGATCTCGGCCGGCAGGCCGTCGAGCGCCTCCCCCACCAGCTCCTCGAACCTCTCCTCGGTCACGTCCACGGGCACCGGTCGAACCTATCGGAGGCCGCCGCGGTACCGTCGTCGCGGTGGCCCTGCTCTCCCGGATCCCCGCCGACGGTTGGTCGATCGAGAGCCGCCGGTCGCTGCTGTCGACCGGCTCCGACCTGTCGGTCCTGTCGGCCGGGTGCCAGCTGTCGATCCTGTCGGCCGGGTGCCTGCTGAGCATCGGGTCGGCGGGCAGCATCCTCAGCGTCGGATCGGCCGGCAGCATCCTCAGCGTCGGCTCCGCCGGCAGCATCTTGTCCGTGGGGTCGGTCGGGAGCATCCTCGGGCGCGGATCGCTCTTCCGCATCCCGGGCCACGACCAGGACGACCGCGACGAGGGCGCGGGCATCGACCCGCTGGCGCCCCGGCTGGTGGGTCTCGCCCTCGGCGCCCTGGCCCTGGTCGCCGCCGTCACCGACCGCTGACGTGGACGGCGCCCGCCTCCTGGCCGGGCTCGACGCCGACCAGCGCCGGGCCGTCACGGACCCGGGCCAGCCGCTGTGCATCCTCGCCGGCGCCGGGTCGGGCAAGACCCGGGTCCTCACCCGCCGCATCGCCCACCGCGTCCACGAGGGCACCGCCGACCCCCGCCACGTCCTGGCCCTGACCTTCACCCGCAAGGCGGCCTTCGAGATGGGCTCCCGCCTCACCGTGCTGATCGGGCGCGACCGGCCCCACGTGGGGACCTTCCACGCCCTGGCGTGGGCCCAGCTCCGCACCTGGTACCGCGATCGGGGCCGGGCCCAGCCGACGCTGCTCGAGAGCAAGGGCCGGGTGATCGCCTCGCTCCCGGGGCGAGGCCGCGTCCCGGCGATCGAGGTGGCGACCGAGATCGAGTGGGCCCGGGCCCGCGACGTCTCCCCGTTCGACTACGCCGCCGAGGCGCATCGCGAGGACCGTCGCACCACCACCTCCCTCGACCACATCGCCACCCTGTACGCCGCCTTCGAGGAGGAGAAGCACCGCCGCGGGCTGATCGACTTCGACGACATCCTGGGCCGCTGCGCCGGGCTCCTGGTCGACGACCCCGCCTTCGCCGCCGCCCAGCGCTGGCGGTTCCGGCACCTGTTCGTCGACGAGTTCCAGGACGTCAACCCGCTCCAGCACCGGCTGCTGCAGGGATGGCTGGGCGATCGCACCGACCTGTGCGTCGTCGGCGATCCCAACCAGGCGATCTACCGCTGGAACGGTGCCGATGCCGACTACATCCGGCACTTCGACCGCCACCACCCGGGGGCGACGGTGGTCGAGCTCCGCAGCAGCTACCGCTCGACGCCCCAGGTCCTGCACGTCGCCAAGGCCGCCCTGGGCACGAGCGGCGAGAGTCGGCTGGTCGCCCGCCGGCCGGCCGGCGAGGTCCCGGTCATCACCGCCTACCCGACCGACGAGGACGAGGCCCGCGGCATCGCCCGCGCCGCCCGTCTCCTCCACCCCCCGGGCGCCCGCTGGGACCGCCAGGCGGTGCTGGTGCGGACCAACGGGCAGATGCGGCTGTTCGAGCAGGCCCTCGCCCAGGCCCGCATCCCCTTCCGGCTGCGGGGCGACGACCCGCTGCTGCAGCGGTCCGACGTCCGCGCCGCCCTCCGCCAGGTGGCGGCCGATCCCGGCCGTCCGCTCCGCATCGCCATCGGCGACCTCGCCACCCTGGCCGACGAGCTGATCGGGGATGCGGCCCGGCAGGACTCGGCCGATGCCCTCAACGCCCTGGTGCGCATGGCCCGCGAGCTCGACGCCATGGAGCCGACCGCCTCGGTGGGTGACCTCCGCGGCTGGTTGGCCACGGCGCTGGGCAGCGACGGGCCGGGCATCGGCGGCGACGCCATCGACGTGGTGACCTTCCACGCCGCCAAGGGCTTGGAGTGGCCGATCGTGCACCTGGCCGGCTTGGAGGACGGGCTCGTCCCCGTCTCCCACGCCCGCACGCCGGAGGCCGAGGCCGAGGAGCGCCGCCTCCTCCACGTGGCCGTCACCCGGGCCGAGGACGTCCTGCGGCTGTCGTGGGCGGCCGAGCGCCAGCTGGGCGATCGGGTGGTCGCCCGCCGGCCGTCGCCGTACCTGACCGCGGTGTCGAGCGCGGTGGCCGACCTCCGGACGGCGGCGCGACCGACGGACCCGCGGCTCGGGCTGGGCCGGGCTCGCGACGCGCTGCAGGACGCGCGGGCCGAGGACCGGGATCGGATGCTGCTGGAGGCGCTGCACGGCTGGCGGGCGGAGGTGGCCCGCCGGGCCGGCACGGCGCCCGCGGTCGTGGCCAGCGATCGGGTGCTGAGCGACGTCGCCCACCGGAGGCCCGCCGACCGCGACGAGCTCGCCGCCATCCTCGGCGTGGGACCGGCAGTGGTCGACGCCCACGGCGAGGATCTGCTCAGCATCGTCGCCACCCATCGGTGCGCGGTCGACTCGGCGGACAGACCCGGCCTCGCCGCCAACACTGAGCACCGATGAGTGCTGACGGCTCCGCAAGCTCCGCCGTCAGACCACCCGTGCCTTCTGGTTCGCTCGCTGCGCTCGGCTCACGCCCTACCGGCCGGAGCGCCATGATCTGCCCGTGCGCTTCGACCTGACCCAGACCATCGCCGCCCCGGTCGACGAGGTGGCGCGGGCCTACGCCAGCGCCGAGCTGTACGAGCACCTCGGGGGCACCGACAAGCTCGGACCGCCCGACGTGCTCGACCGCTCCGAGACGGGCGACACCGTCACCCTCCGAATCCGGTACCGGTTCGTGGCCGACCTGAGCCCCGCGGTCACGGCCGTCGTCGACCCGAAGAAGCTCACCTGGGTCGAGCAGTCGATCCACGACCTGGCGGCCCGCACCGTCGCGGTCACGCTGCACCCCGACCACTACGCCGACCGTCTCCGCTGCACCGGCCGCTACGGCTACCGCTCGAACGGGGAGGCCACGACGATCCGGCAGATCGACGGCGAGCTCAAGGTCAAGGCGCTGCTGGTCGGCGGGCAGGTGGAGAAGGCCATCGTCTCCGGGCTCAAGGAGCACCTCGAGGCCGAGGCCCCGCAGGTCGAGGCGTACCTGCTCGCCTAGTCAGCGTCCTCGGCCGCGCCGGGCGAGCCCTCGGCCACCCTCCGGTCGAAGCGCTCGGCCAGCGCTCTGAAGCGCGCCGCGTCCATCGACACGAAGAGACCCTCGGCCTCGGCGGTGACCACCCCGTCGGCGATGATCCGGCCGGTGGTGAAGACCTTGCGGCCCTCCTTGCGATCGAAGCGGCCCTCGATCTCCAGCGGGGTGTGCAGCGGCGTGGGCTTGCGGTAGTTGACGATCAGCCGGGCGGTCATCCCGGGAGCGCCCGAGTAGGACTGGGCCGAGCCCAGCACCTCGTCGAAGGCAGCGGCGACGAAGCCGCCGTGGACCGTGCCGGGCGGGCCCTCGTAGACGGCGCCGAACGTGACGCGACCGACGACGGAGTCCTCGCCGAAGTCGAGGCGGATGGGTGGCGCCAGCGGGTTGGCCAGGCCGATGAGCGGGCTGTGGTCGAAGAAGGCGTTGAGGTCGACGCCACCGGACAGCGCCGCCTCCGCCATCCCCTCGTAGATGCTCCGGGGACGGTCACGCCGGAAGCGGGCGGCGAGGGTCTCGAGCTCCTCGGCCACGGCGACGAGGTCGTCGGGCGCGACGTCGGTGCCGACCATGTCCTCGATGAGGTCGCGGTTGGCCGCGGCGATGCGCCGCAGTGCCCGACGGCGGTCGGAGATGACCACGTCGGACTGGGCCAGCACCCGCGGGGAGGTGGAGGGGGACTCGTTGTCGCTCATCTGCTCATCAGAACCCTTCGACGTCGATGTACACGGGAGCGTGGTCGCTGGGCTTGGTGCCCTTGCGGGCCTCGCGGTCCATGACCGCGGCGGTGACGCCGTCGGCCACGGGCGCGGTGGCGAGGAGGAGGTCGATGCGCATGCCCATGCCCTTGTGGAACATGCCGGCCCGGTAGTCCCAGTAGGTGAAGTTCCCGGGCTCGGGGTGGAGGCGCCGGAAGGTGTCGTGCAGGCCCCACCCCTGGAGGGCGCGCAGTGCCTCCCGCTCCGGCTCGCTGACGTGGGTCGAGCCGATGAACTGCTCGGGGTCCCACACGTCGTCGTCGGTCGGGGCGATGTTGAAGTCGCCCGCCACGACCACCGGGTCGTCGGGCGCGCCCGTGGCGGCGAGGTGGGCGCGCAACCGGTCGAGCCAGGCCAGCTTGTAGCGGTAGTGGTCGTGCTCGAGCTCTCGGCCGTTGGGCACGTAGACGCTCGCCACGCGCACCCCACCGCAGGTCGCCCAGACGATGCGGGCATCGGGATCGGGCTCGCCGTCGTCGGCCCACCCCGGTCGGGGATCGTCGAGGCCCACCCGGCTGAGAATGGCGACGCCGTTCCACCGGCCTTCGCCGTGGTGCACCGACTCGTAGCCGAGGCCGTGGAAGGCCAGCGCCGGGAAGGCGCTGTCGGCCAGCTTGGTCTCCTGCAGGCAGAGCACGTCGGGCGCGACCGCGGCCAACCACGCCTCGACGCGCGGAAGGCGCGCCTTCAACGAGTTGACGTTCCAGGTGGCGATGCGCACCCGGGCGACCCTAGGGGGTCGGTGGGATGTGGCGGTCCACCGCGGGACCGAGGGGGCCGGACCGGCCGGCCCCCTCGAGCACCCTCGTCCGCGGCGAGGTCAGGCCCGATTCTTGGCCGGAGCCTTCCGGGCCGGAGCCTTCTTCTTCGCCGGGGCCTTCTTGGCCGGAGCCTTCTTCTTGGCCGGGGCCTTCTTGGCGGCAGCCTTCTTCGCCGGCGCCTTCTTGGCCGCGGCCTTCTTGGCCGGGGCCTTCTTGGCGGCAGCCTTCTTCGCCGGCGCCTTCTTCGCGGCGGCCTTCTTGGCCGGAGCCTTCCGGGCCGCGGCCTTCTTGGCCGGAGCCTTCTTCTTGGCGGCGGCCTTCTTCGCCGGAGCCTTCTTCTTCGCCGGTGCCTTCTTGGCCGCGGCCTTCTTGGCTGGTGCCATGTCGGTTCCCTCCTGGGAGGTGTCTGGTTCGCGGACGGAGCTACCCGTCATCTGAAGACCTGGCACAGCCAGGTCGATGCTCCGTCGTGGCGAGTCGAACGACTCGACGACGAAGGTCCGTGTCTCCCCGACGCTGAGCACCTCGCGGGCGCTGCGGGGGGGAGGGTCGGCCATGGAGCGCAACGGCACGTAGCACTGCGCTCCATCGACCACGACATAGGCACCGTGAGAGGAGAAGCGGTCGACGACGGCCTCGACCTCGCTCCCCACGGGATGGCTGCTGACGAACGAGAGGAAGGCCTGCGGCCGGTTGACCGCCTCGGGCGCCTTGCTCCCGCCCCGGCGGCGTCGGCCGCGACCGCCACCCTCGCCGGAGTCGCCCGCGGCGGCCGCCTCGTCGCCCGTTGGCGTCGCCGGCTCGACCTTGGCCGCGGCCTTCTTGCGCGACCGCTTGGGCTTGCTCGGCTCGGTCTCCGCCTTGGCCTTGGTCTTGGCCTTGCCCTTGGGCGCGACCGGGCCGGGCGGCGCGCCCGCCTTCGACCGTCGCGCCTTCACCTCGGCCTCGACCGCCTTGGCCGCCTTCTCCCTGTCGGGCTTGTCCGCCTTGCCCTTGCCGACCCGAGCGTCGCGCTGCGAGCGACGGCTGATCGAACCACGCACCGGAGTTCGGGCCACGAAGACCCAACCGACGCCCTCGACGGGCTTGCCCCCGATGAGCCGACCCTCCTCGAACATCCACGGGTACTCGCCGTGGAGCTCCTGGAAGGAGTCGTTGGAGAAGATGGTCGCTCCGGCCTTCTGGGCCACGGCCGCGATGAAGGCATCGCCCCGGCCGATCGCGCCGGCGGGCGGTGCGACGATCTCGCCGGCGAGCACCGCCTCCTCGTAGGCCTCCCGCTCGGGTGGCTCGATGCGGTGCTGGAAGGTGGCGTCGACGACCACGGTGATCCTCGTGCCGGGGAACTCCTCGAGGAACGAGCGCACGGCCTCGTCGAGCTGCGCCAGGCTCGGGAGCGTGCGTCCCTCGGTGGCGATGTTCGACCCGTCGACGATGACGTGATCACGAATGGTGCGAGACGTGGGCATGACGTGTGAGAGTCAACTACGTCCGTCAAGGTCCAGCGCGGATGGAGTCGCCTCGCGCCCATGCGTCGCCTGCCGTTGCGGACACCAGTCGATAGGTTGCGGCGCCATGGCCATCGCCTCCGACGACCCGACCGCCGAGGTCACCGATCTCCTGCAGCACCTCATCCGCAACGCGTGCGTGAACGACGGTCGCAAGGTGTCGGGCCACGAGGCTCGTTCGGTCGAGGTGCTGCGCGCCGTGCTCGAACCGGCCGGCGTCGACCTCGAGGTGTACGAACCGGCGCCCGGCCGGCAGAGCCTCGTGGCCCGGATCGAGGGCACCGACCCCACCGCGCCCACGTTGACGTTGCTGGGCCACACCGACGTCGTGCCCGTCAACGAGGACGCCTGGGCGCGCGACCCGTTCGGCGGCGAGCTGGTCGACGGCGTGGTGTGGGGCCGCGGCGCGGTCGACATGTTGAACCTCACCGCGTCGATGGCGGTGGCGACGCGGCGGTTGGCGGCGCGGGGCTGGAAGCCCAGGGGAACGCTGGTGTTCGCGGCCGTCGCCGACGAGGAGGCGGCTGGTGTGCACGGCGCCAAGCACCTCGCCGAGAAGGAGCTCGACGCGGTGCGCTCGGACTACGTGCTGACCGAGTCGGGCGGCATCCCGATGAAGAGCCCGGGCGGCGTCAAGCTGCCGGTGATGGTCGGCGAGAAGGGCTGCTACTGGTGCCGCATCACCGTCACCGGCACCGCTGGCCACGGGTCGCAGCCGTACAAGACCGACAACGCGCTGGTGAAGGCGGCGGAGGTCGTGCGGCGCATCGCCGCCTTCCGGCCCGAGGCCCAGATCGGCGAGGTGTGGCGGCGCTACCTCGAGTCGATGGGGCTGCCCGACGAGAAGACCGCGCCGCTCCTCGACGTCGACCGCATCGACGACCGGCTCGACGAGCTGCCCGTCGGGACGGCTCGCCTCTTCCACGCCTGCACCCACACGACCTTCAGCCCGAACATCGCCCACGGCGGGTCGAAGATCAACACCATCCCCGACACGGTGCAGCTCGAGGTCGACGTCCGCACCCTGCCGGGTCAGAGCGCGGCCGACATCGAGCGGCTGATCCACGAGGCGGTGGGCGACCTGCGCGACTCGGTCATCGTCGAGCCGGCCGTGTTCGACCCGGCGTCGGAGTCGCCGATGGACTCGCCGCTGTGGGCTTCCTTGTCGCGCGTCGCCGGTCGGTTCTACGCGGGGTCCGAGACGGTGCCGATGCTGATCG
>DASVEC010000368.1:0-11322 GCA_036380755.1 Iamia sp.
TGTGCGGTTCCTCCCGGTCCCAGGGGCCGACGGCACGCGGCGACACATCGGCGCACGAAACGTAGTTGCCGGAATGCGGTCCGTCGAGGGTTTGCGGCTCGGGGTGACGCAAACCCACCCATCTGGGTGAGTCAGCGACAGGTCATGTCACGATGAGCTCGTACACGGCGCGGCCGTCGACGGGCGTGATCGGCACGATGAACAGCTCGATCGGGCCGGTGCCGGGCAGGTCGAGGCGGTGCATGCCCTGCTCCAGCGGACGGTCCAAGGGCCCGGCGAGCAGGGCGGAGTAGGGCACCGGCCCGGTGCGCCCCGGGCGGGTCCGGGCCTCGACGGTGACGAGCTCGAGGTCGGGCCCGTCGGGCAGGCAGGCCACCGTCACCCCGATGTGAGGGGCGAGGTCGTCGTAGGTGGGCAACGGCGGGAGGTCGACCGGCAGGGCGTCCACCCCGTCGGTCGCGGTCTCCTCCTCGGTCTCCTCCGCCGCGGGGGGAGCTGGCCGCGGGCCGGTCGCCGCGCCGGGCGCCGGGCGCTCCATCTCGAGGTGGGTGCCCCCGGTCGACCGGACCACGAAGCCCAGCCGCTCGTAGAGCCGGCGGGCGGGGTTGGCCGGCTCGACGTGCAGCACCACGGGCAGCTCGGCCTCGTCGGCCTCGGCCAGCACCCCGTGGAGCACGGCCGTGCCCAGGCCGTGGCCCTGCAGCCCCGGGACGAGGGCGATCTCGAGCACCTCGAGGTGGCCCTCGGCGCGGTGGAGGTCGAGCTGGCCGATGGCGACGTCGTCGAGGGTGACGATGGCCAGGTCGGCACCGGGCCGGGTGGCGTCGCGATGCTGCTCCCGGGCGCGGAGCTGGAGATCGACGAAGGCACGCTCCTGGTCGGGGTCGCCGGCCATGAGGCCGAGCTCGGCCCGGCGGCTCGCCGCGAACAGCGCCCGCAGGAGGCCCTGGTCCTCCTCGGTGCGGGGCCGCCACGAGAGGTTCCCGAGCGACGTGGCGATCGCGGGGGGCGCCGGGCCCGGGCTGTCGGTCATGGCGCGGCACCGTAGTGATCGGTCGTACGCTCCCGCCGGTGGATGCCGCCTTCGATCGCTTCCGCCGGCGCGTCGTCGCCGACCCCGAGCTCCGGGCCCGGCTGCTGGCCGAGGACGATCCCCAGCGGTTCGCGGTGCGGGTGGTGGCCCTCGCCCACGTCGAGGGCATCGACATCGGACTCGACACGGTGCGGACCGAGATGGACGCGGCCCGTCACCGGTGGCTGGCGCGATGGGTCTGAACGACGGGAACGTCGCGCTGGCCGCCGAGGACGTGGTCCCCGATCCTCCGCGCGCTCGGTGGGACGACGTGGCGGACTGGACGCCGTGGCGGATCACGCCCGGCCCGGACGGTCCCGTGGTCGAGTGGTGCTACACCGCCGGGCTCACGTTCGACGACCCCTTCTTCGACCAGACCGTCCAGCGGGCCATGCGGCATCCCTTCCGGCTGCTCTTCGGCGCCCGCACCGCGCTCGGCGCCATCGGCGGCGACGCCGGCCGGGCGCCGGCGCTGCCCGTCGCCGGGGTCGTGCTCCACCTGTCCCGCTGCGGTTCGACCCTCGTGGCCCAGGTGCTCGACGCCCTGCCCCGGTTGCTGGTGCTGTCCGAGCCCGGTGCCGTCGACACCGCCCTCCGGCTGGCGAGCGCGGGCCACCGACTGCCCGACGGCTCCGTGGTGGGGCCGACCCACCTGCGCGGCATCGTCGACGCCCTGGCCCGATCCCGCCATCGCGACCACGCCGCCTGCGTGCTCAAGCTCGACGCGTGGGCGGTGACCGACCTGCCCGTCCTGCGGGCCGCCCTGCCCGGCGTCCCGTGGGTCTTCGTCCATCGCCGCGGGGCCGCGGTGCTGGCGTCGCACCGCCGGGCGCGGGGTGTCCACGTCGTGCCCGGCGCCCTGGCCGGTCCGTGGCCAGCGTGGGATCCCGGCGTGCCGCCCGGCCTCGACGCCGACGAGCACACCGCCCGGGTGTTGGCGGCCATCGCCCAGGCCGCCCTCGACCACGCCGGTCCCGACGGGCGGTTCGTCGACCACGCCGATCTCCCCGGTGCCGTCGCCGAGGTGATCGCGCCCCACTTCGGGCTGGACCTCGGCCCGGCCGACCGGGCCGCCATGGCCGTGGCCGGAGGCCGCGACGCCAAGAACCCGGTGCTGGCCTACGAGGGCGAGCGGGAGGTCCCGGCCGACCTGGTCGAGGTGGCGGCCCGGTGGCTCGACCCGGTGCGGGACCGGCTGGTCGAGGCCGGTCGGCGATGACCGGGTCGGCCCCGGTGCCCGCAGCCGTGCGCCTGCCGTGGACCTTCCCGGCCGAGGATCTCGCCCGCGAGGTCCTCGCCCTCGACGAGACAGCGTGGGAGCCGCACTTCAACACCGGCATCTACGCCGGGGACTGGAGCACGGCCACGCTGCGGGCGCCCGTCGGCGGTGTGGGCTCGCTCGCCGGCTACCCCGACCCGACCGCCACTGGCTTCGCCGCCACCGATCTGCTCGACCGCTGCCCGGCCGCCGCGGCGGTGCTCGACACCGTCCCGGCAACCCTCCTCTCGGCCCGGTTCCTCCGCCTCGGACCCGGGTCGGAGATCCGCGAGCACCGCGACCACATGCTGGGCCACGCCCACGGCGAGGTCCGGCTCCACGTCGGGGTCATCACCGTCCCGGAGGCCGAGCTGAGGGTCGACGGCGCCGTCGTCCCGGTGGCGCCGGGAGAGTGCTGGTACATCGACGCCAGCTGCCGTCACGCGGCCCGCAACACCGGTCAGGCGTTCCGCGTCCACCTCGTGATCGACTGTGTCGTCAGCACACGTCTCGATGCTGCGCTACGGTCAGCCGCTGTCGAGGGCTCCGATTCGAAGGGGCTCGACCACGATCCGTGGGTTTGTGACCCAAACGAGGTGTGAAGGCTAGGCCAGGACCGCCCCTCGGGGGGCCGTACGGGACAGGAGCTGCCATGGGTGCGAGCACGAACTGGTCGCGGAGGAGCGTGCTCGTCCTCTCCGCCTCCGCCGTCGGTGCGGCGGCGCTGGCGGGTCCCCTCGGTTCGGCCGCCTCGGCCGCCAAGGCCACCGGCACCAGCGCCG
Source organism: Iamia sp. (assembly GCA_036380755.1). Classification (GTDB taxonomy): domain Bacteria; phylum Actinomycetota; class Acidimicrobiia; order Acidimicrobiales; family Iamiaceae; genus Iamia. Next base: position 3,113 of record DASVEC010000368.1, read on the forward strand.
GCACGACGCCGTCGACCGCTCTGACGGGGCTCCGGCGTGACCACTGGACCCCGCTCGTCGGGAAGCGGGTCGTCGTCGACGGGCCGGCGGGCCGGGTGCGGGCCACCGTCGCCGGCATCGAGGATCTGCAGAGCGCGTCGGCGGCCGACGCCGGGCGCTTCGCGGTGGAGCTGCGGACCGATCGGGGCCAGGCCGTCAACGGCCTGTCCACGGTCACCATTCCGGGCCGGGGGGTGACGACGCTCCTCCTCACGGCTGTGGACCGGAGCGTTCGCCACCGGTCGACCCTGATCGTCGTCAACAACCCTGGCACCTAGGAGAGAAGACACATGTCCGGTTTCTACCTCGGCGAGATCCGCCTCTTCCCCTACAACTTCGCCCCTCGGAGCTGGGCGTTCTGCGCCGGCCAGATCCTGCCGATCGCCCAGAACACTGCGCTCTTCTCGCTCCTCGGCACCACCTACGGGGGCAACGGGCAGACGACCTTCGCCCTGCCCGACCTCCGGGGCCGGGTCGCCATGAGCTCGGGCCAGGGCCCGGGGCTGAGCAGCTACACGCTGGGTGAGGTGTCGGGCCAGGAGAACGTCACGCTGATCATCACTCAGATGCCGGCCCACAACCACATCGTCGGCGCCACCAACGAGGACGCCGGGGTCAAGAACCCCAGCAACGCCCTGCTGGCCGTGCCGGGGTCCTCGACCTACAACAACACTGTGGGTGCGAACGTCGTCATGAACCCGGGGATGATCCAACCCTCCGGTGGGAGCCAGCCCCACGAGAACATGCAGCCGTTCCTGATCCTCAACTACTGCATCGCCCTCGAGGGCATCTTCCCGTCGCGCAACTGACCGCTGGTGGCCTCTAGTCGAGGTCGCCGGACCAGAGGGCGTCGACCTCGGCACCGGCCCGCGTGGCGCTCACGCGGGCCCGGGTGCCGAGGGCCTGGGCGAACACCCCCACCCGCAGCTCCTCCAGCAGCCAGCCGGCGGCGACGACCCGGGGCGTGATCTGGTCGGGCCGCAGGGCGGCGAGCAGGTCGCGGTACGAGCGCTCGACCGCGGCCACCTCGGCCATGCGGGCCTCGTCGCGAGCGGGCGCCTCGGCCAGCTTCTCCAGCCGCACGACGATCCCCCGCACGTAGCGGGTCACGTCGGCCAGCCGGCCGGTGCCGGCCGAGGCCACGAACCCGGGCCGCACCAGCCGCCGGAGGTGGGCCCGAGCATCGGCCACCGAGGGGGCGAGCCTCGGCGCGACCAGCCGGTCGAGCCACCGCTCGGCCTCGGCCGCGGCCACGACGACCGTCCCCGCGTCGGCCAGGGCCCGGGAGGCGGTGGCGCGCAGGTCGGACCGGGCGCCGGCGAGGATCGCCTCCCGCCCGGCGGCGGTCCAGGTGACCCCGCCGTGGGCGTCGACGACGGTGCCGGCCGCGGCCTCGATGGCGTCGCGCAGCAGCCCGCCGAGACCGAGCCCGAGACCGTTGTCCAGCAGGGCGCGCCGCACCTCGTCGTCCAGCTCGCGCTCGAGGCCACGGACCCCGACGGGCACCGACGCCAGGACGAGGCGGCGCAGCCCACCGGCCATGACCCGCTGGGCCACCTCGGGCCGGGTGACCACGGCGACCGTCACGCCCCGCCCGTCGTCGAGCAGGGCGGGGTAGCCCTCGACCACGTTGCCGTTGCTGGTTGCGCCACTCGCATGCTCGCCGGCGTCACCAATGGGTGCGCGCACGACCTGGGGCAGGTCGCGGCCCTGCCAGTCGCCGAGGTCGGGGCGCTCGGCGGCGACGGCATCGGCCACGGCCCGGCGGACCCGGCCCCCGACCAGCTCGCGGACGGCGTCCAGGTCCTTGCCGAAGGCGACCACCGCGTCACCGTCGTCGACCTCGAAGGTGATCCGGAGGTGGGGCGGGACCTGGCGGACGTCGAGCTCGGCCGGGTCGATGCGGGTGCCGGCCCGCTCGCCCAGCGCCGCGGCCAGGGCCTCGGCCAGCGGGCGCGCCTCGAACCGCAGGGCGGCGGCGGTCTCGGCCACCGTGGGCCCGAACGGCGCCAGCTCGCGCCGGCGGGCCTTGGGGAGGGTGTTGGCCAGGGCCAGCACCAGCTCGTGGCGGTGGCCGGGCACCTGCCAGTCGAAGTCCCAGGGCTCGACCCGATCGAGCAGGGCGAGCGGGATGTGGACCGTCACCCCGTCGAGGTCCTGGTCAGGGGCATACCTGTACGTGAGGTAGAGGGTGAGGTCGCCCTGGTGCCAGACGTCGGGGTAGCCGGTGAGGTCGAGCGCCGGGTCATCGCCCACCAGGTCCTCCAACCGCAGGGTGAGGAGGTCCGGATCGGTGCGCCGGGCGTCCTTCCACCAGCGGTCGAAGTGGCGGCCGGAGACGACGTCGTCGCCGATCCGCGTGTCGTAGAACCGTCGCAGCGTCTCGTCGTGGTCGAAGAGGTCGTCGCGCCGGAGCCGGTCGCCGAGGGCCCGGGCCTCCTCGAGGAAGGCCTCGTTCTCGGCCAGGAACCGGTGGTGCGTCTCCCACTCGCGCCGGACGAGGGCGTGGTCGACGAACAGCTCGCGGGCCGCGTCCGGGTCGACCCGATCGAGGCCGACGGTGCGCCCGGGGATGACCGGCAGGCCGTAGAGGGTGGCCCGCTCGGTGGCCACGGCCCGGCCGCTGCGCTCGTCCCAGCGGATGTCGCCGTGGGACCGCTTGAGGAGCGGCCCGGCCAGATCCTCGACCCACTCGGGCCGGATGGCGGCCACGCCGCGGGCCCAGAGCCGGTTGGTCTCGACCAGCTCGGCGGCCATGACCCAGGCCGGGGGCTTGCGGGCGAGGGCCGAGCCGGAGGCGATCTGGAAGCGGGCGTTGCGGGCGCCCCGGAACTCGCGCGTCTCGCGGTCGCGCATGCCGATCTGTGAGAGCAGGCCGGCCAGCACGGCCCGGTGAACCCGCTCGGCCCGATCCGGCAGCGGTACGTCCTCCTCGGCCCCGGCGACGATGCCCAGGGGCTTGGCCGCCCGCTCGACCTGGCGGTAGAGGTCGCGCCACTCGCGGATGCGGAGGAAGTTGAGGTACTCGGACCTCACCTCGCGACGGAAGCGGTTGCCGGTGAGGGCCTCGCGCCGGGCCTCCAGGTGGTCCCACAGGGCGACCAGCGAGAGGAGGTCCGACCCGGGGACGGCGAAGCGGCGGTGCAGCTCGTCGGCCTCGGCCCGCTTCTCGGCCGGCCGCTCGCGGACGTCCTGGATCGAGAGGGCGGCGGCGATGACGAGCACCTCGCGTCCGCAGCCCTGGCGCGCGGACTCCAGGACCATGCGGCCGAGGCGGGGGTCGATCGGGAGCCGGACGAGCTGGCGCCCGACCGGCGTGATGCGGCCGTCGGGATCCAGCGCGCCCAGCTCCTCGAGCAGGGCGACGCCGTCGCGGATCGAGCGGGCGTCGGGTGGGTCGAGGAACGGGAACGCAGCCACGTCCCCCAGCCCGAGGTTGGTCATCTGGAGGATGACCGAGGCCAGGTTGGTGCGGAGGATCTCGGGGTCGGTGAACTCGGGCCGGGCGAGGAGGTCCTCCTCGGAGTAGAGGCGGATGCAGATGCCGGGGGCGACGCGGCCGCAGCGCCCGGCCCGCTGGTCGGCCGAGGCCTGGCTGACCTTCTCGATCGGGAGCCGCTGCACCTTGAGGCGGTGGCTGTAGCGCGAGATGCGGGCCGTGCCGGCATCGACCACGTAGCGGACGCCGGGGACGGTGAGCGACGTCTCGGCCACGTTGGTGGCGAGGACGACCCGGCGCTTCGTGTGGCGCTCGAAGACCCGGTGCTGCTCGGCCGACGACAGCCGGGCGTAGAGCGGGAGGACGTCGGTGCCGCGGAGGTCGCGCTCGGCCAGGGCGTCGGCGGTGTCGCGGATCTCCCGCTCACCGCTGAGGAAGACGAGGACGTCACCCGATCCCTCCCGGATCAGCTCGTCCACGGCATCGCAGACGGCCTCGACCTGGTCGCGGTCGTCGTCGATGACGTCGTCGCCCTCCTCGGCCGTGACCAGCCCGCCGTAAGGGCGGTAGCGGACGTCGACCGGGTAGGTGCGCCCGGACACCTCGATGATCGGGGCGTCGCCGAAGTGGGCCGAGAAGCGCTCGGTGTCGATGGTGGCGGAGGTGATGACCAGCTTGAGGTCGGGGCGCTGCGGCAGGAGCTGGTGGAGGTAGCCGAGCAGGAAGTCGATGTTGAGGCTGCGCTCGTGGGCCTCGTCGATGATCAGGGTGTCGTACCGGCGGAGCAGGCGGTCGCGCTGCAGCTCGGCCAGGAGGATGCCGTCGGTCATGACCTTGACGTAGGTGCCGTCGCCGACCCGGTCGGTGAAGCGGACGGTGTAGCCGACGCCGTCGCCCAGGTCGGTGCCCAGCTCCTCGGCCACTCGCTCGGCGATGGTGCGAGCCGCCACCCGCCGGGGCTGGGTGTGGCCGATCAGCCCGGTGACCCCCCGGCCCAGCTCCAGGCACAGCTTGGGGAGCTGGGTGCTCTTCCCCGACCCGGTCTCGCCGGCCACGATCACGACCTGGTGGTCGCGGATCGCCTCGAGCAGCTCGTCCCGTCGCTCGGTGATCGGCAGCTCGGGCGGATACGTCGGCACCCCCCACGGCTCGCGCCGGACCTCGGGGCGCCGCGCCGGGCGCCGCCGTCGATCGCGGCTCACGAGGTCGGACGGCCGCGGACGTGGAGGCGCTCGCCCTGGGGACCGAACAGGCTGAGGAGCTCGAGGGGCTCGTCGCCGGCGTTGGTCATCGAGTGGGGGACGCGGGTGTCGAACTCGGCTGCCTCGCCCGGGCCCAGCACCACGTCGTGGGGCCCGAGCCGGAGCCGCATCCGTCCCGACAGGACGTAGGCCCACTCGTAGCCGTCGTGGACCTGGAGCGGCGGCTCGTCGGCGCCGTAGCCGACGGGATAGGTCATCTTGTAGGCCTGCAGCCCCTCGGCCTGCGGGCTCAGGGGGATGATCGTCTTGCCGTCGCGCTCGTAGCCGTCGAGCGGAACCCGGGGATCGCCGACCGGTGGCGCCCCGACCAGGTCGTCCAGCGCCACCTGGTAGGCCCGGGCCAGCGGGAGCAGCAGCTCCAGCGTCGGCCTCCGCTGCCCCGACTCCAGCCGGGACAGCGTGCTCGTCGAGATCCCGGTCTGCTCGGCCATCTCGGCCAGGGTCGCCCCCCGCTCCTGCCGCAGCCCCCGCAGCCGCGCCCCCACCCCCGTCAGCACGGCCTGGAGCTCGTCCATCGGGGCCATCTTGCCGCCAACGAAAGCGGCTCAGTGGAACTTGACGCCGAGATCGGCCTCGACGCAGGCGACCTCGGGGTCCGAGAGGCGGATCGGTCCCGAGTGGCCGAACACCGCAGCAGTGCGATCGAAGATGGCCCAGCACTCGAGCCCCGACCCGTGCTTCGACTCGAAGCGGAGCCCGTCGAACTGGTGGTCCCCCGAGGGGAGGAGCTTGTGGTGGAGCCAGGTCGCCAACGTCCGCGTGAGGGACCGGTCGTCACCGACGATGTGGGCGAGGGTCAGCTCTCGCAGATCGAAGGCGGCGATGATCGCCCGGGCCTCGTCGTTCATCCAGGCCAGCGTGCCGGGGGCGTGGAGGTCCAGGAACCGCCCCCCGCCGGGCACGGCCCCCCCGGCCCAGACCCGCTTGTTGCGCCACTCGGCCGAGATGCTGCCCGGCAGCATGAACCCCCGCTCGGCCCAATCTCCCACCTGGTGGTCGAGTCGGCGGTCGGGCCGGAGGGGCGCGACGGCCTCCAGCAGGGCGGTGTAGCGACTGTCGGCCGCGTAGATGACCGCGAAGCTGGCGTCGATCGCGTCGAAGCGGTTCCCGGCCCGGGTGTCGGCCATGTTGAGCGGGGTCGGACCAGGGCCCGATCCCGGGTTGGTGCGCCACCCGACCCGCCAGAACTGGTCAGGGGCCTCGACGATCCTTGGCCGAGGTGCCACGGGGCCCTCCTCGTCACGTGCCGCGCCAGGTGCGCGGGACCGAGGAAGTTACCGGCGGGTCACCACGGCGGGTAGGGGCGAACCACCCAGGTCGGCCGGCGTCAGCCGGTCTGGGCGAAGGACTCCGCGGCGACGATGACGTCGCGCAGCTGCGCCTCGCGCAACGCGGTCGCCGGTGCCTCATCGCCCAGCTGGGGGTTGAGACCGATGAACCAGGCCCGGGCCGTGTGCTCGTTGTCGGCGAACTGGATCGTGAGGAATGCCCGGTAGGCCGTGCGCAGCTTCTGCTCGGCCGCCTGCCGTGGCTTGCGCTCACCCGACGCCCAGCTGGCCGCGGCGCCCGGGTCCGACCGGTCGGCGATGTGGAGCACGAGGCGAACTCCGAGCATCTCGATCAGGAACTGCACGATGGACGCGATGGAGTCCCGGACGGACGCCTCGTAGGGGGACGGGTCCAACCGGAACTGCAGCGGCGGGGACTCGGTGGGTCCGGTCGGTGGTGACAACGTCTCGGTGTCTGCGTCGTCTGTTGGCATCGGGAGCTCCCTGTGCGCATGGGGCCGGCGGGCAAGGCCTGTCCGCCGGGTCGGCACGGGACGGATGGCTTTCACGATCCCCCCCCGTGTCGCTGGATGGCGGAGCCCAGGGTACCAAATCCACACCTCTCTCCCGGCCATATGCCCGTACAACCCCGGGTGAAACATGTGCAATGCCATCCGACTGCAACAGGCCGGTGCCCTCGGGGGCAGACCGGCCTGTCGCGTGCGAACCACCGGGCAGCACCCCGGTCGTCACGTGGTTGTGCCTCGGCCTGACGCCGAGGGCCCTCCGGCACTTCACACCGGCGGACGGGGATGTTGCTACTCCCAGACCCGAGACCCGTCAAGGGGAAACCCTGCCTCTCGCCGTGCCCGCGCCCGCCGCCTTCCTCTCCCTGGGTCCGGCATCTCGACGCTCGACCGCTGGTCAGATACCACAAATAGTGATGTTTCTCGCGCTCTGGGTGAGGTGGTGGGCGGGCGAGGGTGACGGTTTTAACACCGTGTTTCTCGTAGTGTTTCGCACTTGTCCTCGCAATGGTCAGGGGGTAGGTTTTCTACGGGCGTCATCGCCGAGGCCAGCACGCCTCGTCCTGTGGCGGTGGCGCCTTTCACGCACGTTGGTTGTGCCCGCCCCCAGGGGCCGGTCGTGTCGACCGGGTCCCGCTCCCGGAGGAGCTGTCGCTCGGCGACACGACCGGCCTGACGACACCGAAGACGAGGTACAGATGAACACCCGACCATCGCCCCAGGACCGACAGATCGATCTCGTCGTGCGCCTGCTCGACGAGATCGAGGACCTGCAGCAGGCCATCTCGGACCAGGTCGAGCGGACGGGTGAGGCCGTGATCGGCGGTCACCAGCGGCTGAGCCAGCGCCGCGACGAGCTGGAGACCCGGCTGCGGATGGCGCTGGCGGAGCTCCGGTTGATCGACGACGCCGTGCCGCCGTGCGACCACCGGCCGGACGGGGGGGAGCTGCAGTGCGCCCCGATCGTGACGCTGAGTCACCACAGCACGATCCTGCGGGAGGCGGCCGACCTCCACCACCGGCGGATGAGAGAGCTGAGCGACAGCGACCACCTCGAGGGGCTCGAGGAGCTGGTGGCCCATGCCTTCGCCATCGAGCAGGTGGAGGAGCGGCTGGTCCGGGTGGAGCGCCGCCTGCGGGAGATCCGGCTCAGCTACGCCGACGACGGGCCCATGGCCGCCGGCGAGCGGGTCGTCCCGCGGCACATCTGTCCGCTCGAGCCACCGGCCGGCTTGATGTCGCCGCGCAAGCGCGAGGCGGTGATCCTGTTCGGGCTCAACCGTCCGGTGCGGGTGATCGCCCGCGAGATGGGCGTCCAGCCCAAGTCGGTCGGGAACATGCTCACGCTCGCCCAGGACGACTGGGGGGTGAGCCGTGAGGTCCTCGGCATGAGCGCCTCGGACCACTTCCGCCTCGACGGGTGTGCGCACCTCGATGCGTACCTGGACCGTTGAGGTGGTTGCCCCCTTGGCCGTTCCCCCGCGGGGGCGGATGATCGGGGGGCGACGAGCGATCCTGGGGCCGTGCGGCGGCTCGACCTGGTCCTGCCGGCATCGGCGACGGTCTCGACCCGAGGCCGGGCGTCGGACCGGTGGGATCGGATGAACGTCCGCCGTCGGCCCCGGGCGTCGCTCGTTCGACGGACCCGGGTCGCGCCGTCGGCCCGCGCCCGGCC
>DASVEC010000369.1:0-20407 GCA_036380755.1 Iamia sp.
ATCAGCACCATGCCCTCCTCCATGGTGTGCGGGCGCTCGGCCAGCAGGACCTGGAGGTGGGCCTCGACGCCGTCCTTCTGGAGCCCGGGATCGATGCCCAGCGGCCAGGACATGTCCGACAGGACCTCGTCGAGCGTGATCGTGAGCGTCTCGCCCTTGGGGTTGGTGACGATCCAGGCCTTGTCGCCCTCGACCAGCCGGTTGGGTGCGTTCATCCAGTTCAGGGGCTTGTAGGCGCCACCGTCGGCGTGGATGGCCACGCACCCGTCGGCCTTGACCATGATCAGCCGGGTCGCCATCGGGAGGTGGGCGGTGAGCCGCCCGGCGTAGTCCACCTGGCACCGGGCGATCACGAGCCGCATGCCGCCGACTGTAGGCAGCCCTCGCTCTCGGCACGGAAGGGCCCGATATCCCGGCACTTCCGTGCCGGGAATGGTCAGCGCCCTCGACGCCGACGCTTCAGCTGCTCCCGGAGGGACGGGCGCTCCCGGGCGGCCAGCCGCTCGGCGATGACCTCGCGGCGCTGCTGGAGCTCGCGGTGGGTGAGGGCGTCGGTGGTCTCGTCGACGCCGTACATGGCCCGGACGCCGCCCATGTCGAGGTTCCACGACGACTCGTCGACGCCGACCTCGGCCGAGATCTGCGACCCGTGGCGGGTGGCGAAGTAGGTGGCGATGTGGGCGATCTCGGCGAACAGGTCGAGGTCGGGGGCCAGGGTGGCGATGGCCCCGTCGAGGAAGACCATGTTCTTGACGAAGAGCATGAGCTCCTTGGGCATCTTGGCGCCGTAGCCGAGCAGGCCCTTGAGCGTCTGCTGGATCTCGGCGGTGAGCTGCTCGGGGGTGAGCGTGGTGGGGTCGACGACCGGTCCGTCGAGCTTCAGGTCGCGGATCACCAGGTCGAGGTCGACGTCGGGCGGCAGGGCGCCCAGGTCGCGGATGGCGGCCAGCTGGCCCCGGACGTCGTTCATGGTGGCGCTGACGAGCAACCGCAGGAAGGCCTGGCGCCGGTCCTCGCCCATCCGGCCGGTGATCCCGAAGTCGAGCAGGGCGGTGCGGCCGTCGGGGAGGACGAAGAGGTTCCCGGCGTGGAGGTCGCCGTGGAAGATGCCGTGGAGCATGGCCCCCTCGAGGAAGCCGATCATCCCCGACCGGACGACCTTGGTGGTGTCGATGTCGGCGGCCTGCATGCCGACCACGTCCTCGAACGAGAACCCGGCCAGCCGCTCCATCACCAGCACCCGACGGGTCACCAGCTCCGGGTGCGGCCGGGGCACGACGTAGGCGTCCGAGCCCAGCTGGGCGAACACCCGGGCCACGTCGAGCATGTTGTCGGCCTCGAGCCGGAAGTCGAGCTCCTCGGTGATGGTCTCGCCGAACAGCTCGACCAGGGCCGGCGGGTTGGCCAGGGCCGCCACCGGGATCCGCCCGACGAAGTGGGGCGCCAGCCAGGCCATGACCTTCAGGTCGGCCTCGACCAGCTGGGCGATCCGGGGGCGCTGGACCTTGACCACGACCTCGATCGGCTCGCCGCCGGGCTCGATCGGGTGGAGGGCGGCGGCGTGGACCTGGGCGATCGACGCCGCGGCCAGGGGGCGCCGGTCGAAGCGGGCGAAGACCTCGTCGAGCGGGCGGCCGAGGTCCTCCTCGACGGCCGCGCGCACGGCGGCGAAGGTCTCGGGCGGCACCTGGTCGCGGCACCGCTTCATCTCCTCCACCAGCTCCGCCGGGAAGAGGCCCTCGCCGCTGGCGATGATCTGGCCCAGCTTGATGTAGGTCGGCCCGAGGGCCTCGGCCGCCACCCGCAACCGGAGGGCCAGGTCGGCCCGTGACGCCGTCCCGCCGCGCCGGCGGGCGCCCACGGCCCACAGCCCCAACGCCGGCCCGAGCCGGCCCGCCACCCGGACGAGACGTCCCAGCGGGGGCAGGCGCGACGGCCGGACCAGATCCGGCAGCCGGCGCCGGATGCGGGTCCGCTCGGCCGGCACCGCGTCCCGCCACGGCAGGTCGGCGGGCATCACCCAGGGACCGATGGCGGTGAAGGCGCCCTGCGCCAGGTCGGGCGAGGGCTCCGTGGTGGTCACGGGGCGAGTCTGGCCCCTCCGGGCCCCGGACCTCCACTGGGAGCCTCGGCGGGGCGCGCCCGCTCGCTGCGCTGTGATGGTGCGTGACGGCGTAGTCTCGGTGCGTGGCCCTGGGGTCTCAGGCGCAGGGCGACGCGATCGCTGGCAGCACGGTGGACCCGTCCGCGCTCGCGGCGCAGGTGGCGATGACCTTCGCCGCCGAGCCCGACGGCATCGGGTCCACCCAGCGCCTGCTGGAGCTGGTCGTCGAGGCGTTCTCGGACTGGGGGACGGTCCACCTGGTGCAGTCGGACGGCTCCCTCCAGCGGTCCGCCGCCCACCACCGGGACCCCGCCCTCGCCCCCGTGATCGAGCGGCTCCAGGCCGCGCCGAGCATCGATCCCCGGACCAACCCGGACCTCGCCGAGCCCCTGGTCACCCGGCGGGCTGCCGTCCGCCATCGGTCGCTCGAGGAGCTGACCGAGATGGCGCCCACGGCCGACCTGCTGGACATCTGGGTCCGGCTGGGCTTCGCCAGCGCCGTGCTCCTGCCTCTGGTCGCCGGGGACCGGGTCGTCGGGGTGATGACCCTTCTGTCGGCTGGGCCCGACCAGTTCGCGCCCGGCACCGTGACCGCCCTCGAGAGCCTGGCGGCCGAGTGCGCCCTCCTGGCCGAGACGGCCCGCCTGGCCCGCCAGGCCGAGGCCGAGCAGGGCGAGCGCATCCGGGTCCGGGCCGTCCTCGACTCGCTCCTGGCCCACGCCCCGGTCGCCACCGTGGTGGTCGACACCGAGCTGCGGGTGCTGCACCACAACGAGGCCCTCCGCGACGTGGCCGAGGTCGACGGGCCGGGTGGCGACGACGGTGCTGACCTCGGCGCGACGCCGCTGGTCACGGTCGACCAGCTGGTCCCGGACCTCGCCGGCGACCTGGTCCCGCTGGCCCGCCAGGCCCTGACCGAGTCGAAGGCCGTCGAGCCGGTCGAGCTCCGCACCGGCGACCCGGGCCGCCGCCGCTACTGGCAGGTCAGCGCCTTCCCCATCCGGCGGGCCGACGGCGTCCTCTTCGGGGCGGGCGTGATCTTCGTCGAGGTCACCGACGAGCGCCTCGCCTCCCGCCGCCAGCGCGAGAGCCTGGCCCGCCTCGACCTCACGCTCGACGCCGGCGGCATGGGCACGTGGGACTGGGACCTCATCACCCAGAGGGTGATCTGGTCACCCCGCATGGAGGCCATCGCCGGGCTGGCGCCGGGGACCTTCGGCCAGAGCGGCGCCGCCGTCATCGAGGCCATCGCCGAGGAGGACCGGGAGCAGGCCCAGGCCGCCCTGGTCGGCGCGGCGCAGAACGGCACCGAGTACGAGGACGAGTTCCGGATGCGGCTGCCCAACGGCGAGCTGCGCTGGGTCGAGAGCCGGGGCCGGGTGGTGGCCACCCGCGACGGCACCCCGCTGCGCATGATCGGCGTGGCCACCGACGTGACCGAGCGTCACGTCATGGAGGACGTCAAGCTCCGCCTGCTCGAGCGCGAGCACGCCGCCCGGCTCGCGGCCGAGGCGTCGCGCGAGCGCCTCGCCCTGCTGGCCGAGGTCAGCGGGGCCCTGGCCACCACGCTCGACCCCCGGGCCGTGCACGAGACCCTCGCCGCCCTGCTCGTGCCGCGCATCGCCGACTGGTGCACCCTCGACGCCCTCGACGAGGACGGCGAGATGCGGCAGATGGCGGTCGTCCACATCGACCCTCGCCAGGTGCCCCTGATCGGCGAGATGCGCCAGCAGCGCCGCGACGCCGGGGGCGACGGGATCTGGAGCGTCCGCCGGGCCATGCGCACCGGCCGCTCGGAGCGCGTCGAGGACATCACCGACGCCGACCTCGAGGCGGTGGCGGCCGATGATCGTCATCTGGAGGTCCTGCGGGCCCTGAGCCCCCGGTCGGCCCTCGTCGCCCCGCTCGTCTCCCGAGGTCGGGTGCTGGGCGGCATCACCCTCGTCACCACCGGGACCCGGTCCTACGACGCCGACGACCAGAACCTGCTCGAGAACATCGCCAGCCGGGCGGCCACGGCCATCGACACGGCGGTGCTGTTCGACTCGCGCACCGAGGTCGCCCGCGCCCTGCAGCAGACGCTGCTGCCCCCGGCGCTCCCCGAGATCCCCGGCATCGACCTGGGCGCCGACTACCGGGTGGCCGAGGCCGGCATCGAGATCGGTGGCGACTTCTACGACGTGTTCGAGACCGGCGAGGGGTGGAACGTGGTCCTCGGCGACGTGTGCGGCAAGGGCCCCGCCGCCGCCGCCGTCACCGGCCTGTTCCGCCACACGCTGCGGGCGGTGGCGCCCGGTCTCGGCCACGAGGGCCCGGCCGCGGTGCTCTCCGCCACCAACGACGCCATCCTCGACCAGATCGACGACACCCGCTTCGCCACCGCCGTGCTGGTGTCGCTCACCCCCGGCCGTGGTCAGGCCCACGCCGCGGTGGCCTGCGGTGGCCACCCCCGGCCGCTGCTGCTGCGGGCCGACGGCACCGTCGAGCGGGTCGAGGCCACCGGCACGCTGCTCGGCGTGCTCCCCAGCCCGCCGCTCCAGGAGGTCGAGATCGACCTCGGCCCCGGCGATGCCCTCGTGCTCTACACCGACGGCGTCACCGAGGCCCGCGACGGCCCGGAGCAGTTCGGCGAGGGCCGGCTCATCGCCTCGCTCGAGGGGGCCACAGGCCTGACTGCCGCCCGCGACGTCACCGGGCGCGTCCTCAAGGCCGTCGACGACTTCCGCGACCCGGACTCCGCCGCCGACGACATCGCCGTCGTCGCCATCCGCGTCCCCTCCCTCCACGACCTCTAGCGAACTCGGTGGGATGAGCGCCCTGTTCTGGGCGTCTACTCCACCGAGTTCCCAGTCAGCGGGTCAGTAGAAGGCGCTGCGGGTGACCTCGAGGATCTCGTCGACGAGGTGGGGTGGGCAGACGAGGAGGTCGGGGAGCCAGGGGTCGGGCTGGTTGTAGCGGAGGGGCGCGCCGTCGATGCGGGAGCAGTGGAGCCCGGCGGCGGCGGCCACCGCGACCGGCGCGCAGCTGTCCCACTCGTACTGGCCGCCGGCGTGGGGGTACACGTCGGCCACGCCCTGGACGACGGCGGCGACCTTGGCCCCCGCCGAGCCCATCTCCACCAGGTCGGCACCGAGGGCCTCGGCGATGGCGAGGGCCACCATCGGCGGCCGGCTGCGGCTGACGATCACCCGGGGTGGCGTCGGCGGCAGGGGTGGGGTGGGCGACGGGTTGGCCGTCGACAGGGTCACGCCCTGGGCCGGCAGGGCGACGGCCCCGGCGATGGGGCGGTTGGCGGCGACGAGCGCCACGTGGACGGCCCAGTCGACCCGGGGCGGCTCGCTGAACTCGCGGGTGCCGTCGAGGGGGTCGACGATCCAGGTGCGGTGTGCCGTGAGGCGGTCGGACCGGTCCCGCCCCTCCTCGGACAGCACCGCGTCGTCCGGTCGCTCCTCGGCCAGCCGGGCCACCAGCAGCTCGTGGGCCTGGCGGTCGCCCTCCCGCTTCAGGGTGGCGGAGCCCTCGTACAGGAGGTCCTCGCGGAGCTGCAGGAGCAGGGCCCCCGCCTCGTCGGCCAGCCGGGCGGCCAGGGCGTGGTCGTCGGCGGAGGCGATCGGGATGGGACCGTCGTCAGGGGGCATCGGGGCAGTCTGCCGGGTGTGCGGTCCCGAGAGGGGTGACCGCTACGCTCGCCCGTCGTGCCGTCACCGTCCCCCGCGCCGAGCTACCAGCTCTCGCACCTCCGGTCCCTCGAGGCCGAGGCCATCCACATCATCCGAGAGGTAGCGGCCGAGTTCGAGCGTCCCGTGCTGCTGTTCAGCGGGGGCAAGGACTCGGCCGTGATGCTCCACATCGCCCGCAAGGCGTTCGCACCGGCCCGTCTGCCGTTCGCGGTGATGCACATCGACACCGGCCACAACTACGACGAGGTCCTCGCCTTCCGCGACTCCGAGGTCGAGCAGCACGGTCTCCGGCTCGTGGTCGCCTCGGTGCCCGACGCCATCGCCGCCGGCAAGGTGAAGGAGGCCGCCGGCCAGGGCGCGACCCGCAACCGCATCCAGACGCCGGTGCTGCTCGAGGCCATCGAGGACAACGAGTTCGACGCCGTCTTCGGCGGGGCCCGGCGCGACGAGGAGAAGGCGCGGGCCAAGGAGCGGGTGTTCAGCTTCCGCGACGAGTTCGGCCAGTGGGATCCCAAGAACCAGCGGCCCGAGCTGTGGAGCCTCTACAACGGCCGCCACCACCGGGGCGAGCACATCCGGGTCTTCCCGCTGAGCAACTGGACCGAGCTCGACATCTGGCAGTACATCGGCGCCGACGGCGTCCGGATCCCGCCGCTGTACTACGCCCACGAGCGCGAGGTCGTGAAGCGCGACGGCATGTGGATCGGCGTGACCCGCCACATCACCCTGGGCGACGACGAGGTGGTCGAGAAGCGCAGCGTCCGCTTCCGCACCATCGGCGATGCTACCGGCACCGGCGCGGTGGACTCGACGGCGGCGACGATCGAGGAGGTCATCGCCGAGGTGGCCGCGACCCGGCTCACCGAGCGGGGCGCCACCCGGGCCGACGATCGCATCAGCGAGGCCGGCATGGAAGACCGCAAGAAGGAGGGCTACTTCTAGTGAACCGTTCTCTGTTCGCTCGAAGCTCCTTCGTCGCCTCGCTCACGAGTTTCAACGCCGCCCTGGTGGCGGCTCGAGTGCGCTCGGCGGGCGACCTGCCTCCCTGCAGAGAGGGCGATTCTCGTGTCTGAGCTGCTTCGTCTGGCTACCGCTGGTTCCGTCGATGACGGGAAGTCGACCCTCATCGGGCGCCTCCTCTACGACTCGAAGGCGATCTTCCAGGACCAGCTGGATGCCATCGAGGCGACCTCGGCACGGATGGGCGCCGAGTACACGAACCTGGCGCTCCTCACCGACGGCCTGCGGGCCGAGCGGGAGCAGGGCATCACCATCGACGTGGCCTACCGCTACTTCGCCACGCCCCGCCGGAAGTTCATCATCGCCGACACCCCCGGGCACATCCAGTACACGCGGAACATGGTCACCGGGGCGTCGACCGCCGACCTGGCCCTGATCCTGGTCGACGCCCGCAAGGGCATCGTCGAGCAGTCCCGCCGCCACGCCTTCCTCTCGTCGCTCCTCCAGATCCCGCACCTGGTCCTCTGCGTCAACAAGATGGATCTCGTCGAGTGGTCCGAGGAGCGGTTCCACGAGATCGCCGACGAGTTCCGTGGCTTCGCCGCCAAGCTCGACATCAGCGACCTGAGCACCATCCCGGTGTCGGCCCTCCAGGGCGACAACGTGGTGACCCGCAGCGAGAACATGCCCTGGTACGAGGGCGCCTCCCTGCTGCACCACATGGAGCAGGTCCACATCGCCAGCGACCGGAACCTGATCGACGCCCGGTTCCCCGTCCAGTACGTGATCCGGCCCCACTCGGCCGAGCACCACGACTACCGGGGCTACGCCGGCACCGTCGCCGGCGGGTCGTTCAAGCCCGGCGACGAGGTGCTGGTGCTGCCCTCGGGCTTCACCTCGACGGTGAAGTCGATCGACACCGCCGACGGCCCGGTCGAGGAGGCCTTCTCCCCGATGTCGGTCAGCATCACGCTCAACGACGAGATCGACATCTCGCGAGGAGACCTGATCTGCCGGCCCCACAACCAGCCCCGGGTCACCCAGGACATCGAGGCCATGGTCTGCTGGATGGACGAGACCTCGGCGCTGACGCCTCGTCGCAAGCTGGCCATCAAGCACACCACCCGCAGCGCCCGGGCCATGGTGAAGGACCTCCAGTACCGCCTCGACGTCAACACCCTCCACCGGGACGAGGAGGCGCCCGAGCTCGTCCTCAACGAGATCGGCCGGGTCACCCTCCGCACGACCCTCCCGCTGTTCTGCGACGAGTACCGCCGCAACCGCACCACCGGCAGCTTCATCCTCATCGACGAGGACACGAACGGAACAGTTGGCGCGGGGATGATCCTCTGAGCACCAACGTCACCTGGCACGGGGGCGAGGTCTCCCGCGACGAGCGGCCGCACAGGGGTGCGACCGTGTGGCTGACGGGGCTGTCGGGATCGGGGAAGTCGACCGTCGCCGTGGCCCTCGAGGGCCTGCTGGTGGCGAGCGGGCAGCCGGCCTACCGGCTCGACGGCGACAACCTGCGCCACGGTCTCAACGCCGACCTCGGGTTCTCGGCCGAGGACCGTGACGAGAACGTGCGCCGGGCCGGCGAGGTCGCGGTGCTGCTGGCCGACGCCGGCGTGGTGGCTCTCGTGCCGCTCATCTCGCCCTACCGCGCCGGTCGCGACCAGGCGCGAGCCGCCCACGTCACGGCCGGCGTCCCCTTCGTCGAGGTCTTCGTCGACACCCCGATCGAGCTGTGCGAGCAGCGCGACCCCAAGGGGCTCTACGCCAAGGCCCGGGCGGGGGAGATCACCGGCTTCACCGGCATCGACGACCCCTACGAGGCCCCGGACGACCCCGAGCTGCGTCTCACGCCCGCCGACGGCGACCCCCTCGCCCAAGCCACCGCCGTCCTCGGCGTCTTGACACCGCTGCTCTGAGCGCAGCGGCGTCCATCGGGGGCACCGAGCTCCGCGGTTCGACCGGCGGCGGTGAGGTCGGCGGGTCGACCGGCGGGGGGCTGTGGGACGCTCTGCTCCAGATCACGATGGCGCGGGTCCCGGGGGGCGGCGGCTCGGGCGGGGGCACGGGTGGCGGGTCATCGGCGAGGTCGTGGACGCTGACGGACCGGGTGGAGACGGTGCGGCCGTCGTGGCGGCGCACCACCCACGACCGCGGGCCCAGCTGCTCGCGCTCCTCGTCCTCCTCGATCCCCGCCTCGAGGCTCGCCCGGCACCACTCGGCCACCACCTGAGGGTCGTCGGGCGATGCCGCCCAGTGCTGCATGCCCCCGCCGTACTGCGAGCTCATCGACTGCCAGCCGATCGGCGTCAGGTCCGGCTCTTCGGGGCGGTCGGCGTCCATGGCCATCAGCGCGGGAGGCGCAGCACCCGGACGTCGTGGGGGTCGAGGCGGCCGAGGTCGACCCGGCCGTCGCCCACGGTGAGGGTCGCGCCGGTGAAGGCCTCCACGACCGTCTCGGGCATCTCCAGCCCGAGACGGTCCCACTCCGGCCCGGCGAGCGCGACGTGGGCCCGCACCGGGTGGTCGCCCCAGTGGAGGTGGCCCCAGAGGACCTCGTCGGCCTTGGTCGAGATCACCGTCGTGGGCTCGGGCCCGTCGAGGAGCCCGACGACGCGGCACCGCCCACCGGCCAGCTCGTGGCACAGGCGCAGGAGGTCGAGGCGCTCGGGCGGCACCAGGTCGAGCCGGTCGGAGCTGACGATCATCCCGTCGGTCAGGGCCACGGCGGCGACGAGGAAGCGGACCTCGGCCTCGGTGAGGCGGGTGCGATCGGTGCGCACCATCACGCAGTCGGGATCGTTGGCCCACAGGTGGCCGTGGAAGAAGGCCCGGGTGATGGTGTTGCGCATGGCGATGCGGGTCGACAGGCCGCCCTGGTCGCTGGTGGCCCACCGGCCGAGCCGGCCGCCCCACGTCGGGGCCACGTCGGTGCCGATGCGCATCCCGTCGACCACGCCGACCGCCGGGCCGAGGGGCAGGCCGCAGCCGATGAGGACGGCGTCGTCGCCGGCGCCGCGCCGGATGGCGTCGAGGCCCGCCCGCAGGGCCTGGGCCCGCGTCAGGGTGGCGTCGTGGCGGCGTCCGGGCAGCGCGGCGGCGAAGCAGAAGTCGAGCTTGAGGACGCGGTAGCCCCAGTCGTGCCGCAGGGTGCGGGCCACCTCCTCCAGATGGGCCTGGACGTCGGGGCGGGTGCAGTCGAGGCTGCGCTGGCCGTGGCGCTTGTTCCACCCCGGGTGCCACAGGGCGGTCACCGGGTCGCCGGCCTCGTCGACCATGATCCACTCCGGGTGGGCCCGGGCCACGTCGCTGTCGGGGTCGACGATGAAGGGGGCGAGCCAGATGCCGGCGTCGCGCCCGGTCTCGGTGATCGAGGCGGCGAGGGTGGCCATGCCGGACGGGAACTTGGCGTTGGTCGTCAGCCAGTCGCCGATGGCGGCCTGGTGGCCGTCGTCGACCATCACGTAGCCGAGCGGGATGTCCGGCAGCTGCTCGGCCGCCTCCACCGCCCGCCGGACGTCGGGCTCGGCGACCTTCGAGTAGTGGTAGTACCAGGAGCACCAGCCGTGGGGCGGCCGGGCCGGCACCCGGGCGCCCTGGGCCACGCCCAGCGCTGCGGCCCAGCCCTCGAGCAGGTCGTAGGCGTCGGGGCCATCGGCCACCAGCAGGTCCTCGGTGACCACCGTGGTGCCGGGCGCAGCGGTGGTGCCGTCGAACCGGCAGGTGGCGGCCAGCTCGGCCAGCCGTCCCCCGGTCGGGTCGTCGTCGGCCAGCCGGTCGCCGGGCAGGTCGACGCCGAGGTCGACCACGGACAGGCAGCGGGCCCCGCCCACGAAGCCCAGGACGAGGCTGGCCCCGGTGGCGAGGTCGCTCAGCCCGGCCACCAGCTCGCTGCGGAAGCGGCCGGGCTCGCCCGAGCGGAGGGTCTCGGGGTCGAGCGTCGTGTGGCGGACGTTGAACAGCCACGGGTCCGAGTCGGTCTCGTCCATCCGGAAGGCCCGGGCGTTCGACCACGAGCTCCACCCGTTGCGGTACAGCGACCACGATGCCGGGCCGGCGCCGAGCTCCAGCCCGGCCGGCCCGCCGGTGGCCAGCAGGACGGCGTCGTCGAGACGGACCGGGCGCTCGCCCAGCACGGTGACGGCCAGCCGGACGAGCAGCCCGGCGTGCGCCGCCGGCCCCGCCGGCCGGGTCGACAGCGTGAGGCGGAGGTGCTCGTCCTCGGCCGTCCACGGTCCCTCGGCCGGGCCGGCGAGCCGGGTGGGGGCCAGCGCTCGCCGCCGGCCACCGAGCCGGTAGGTCACCCGGGGGAGCGTCGAGCGGATGGCCGCGACCTCGCCGACGAGGTCGACCGTCCCGTTCCGTCCCTCGGCACGCATCGCCGGGACGCTACTGCTGGTGCCAGGCTGCGGCGGATGAGCGATGTCGAGACCGTCCACCTGGTGGCCAAGACCCACCTCGACATCGGCTTCACCGCGCCGGCCGCCACCGTCGTGGACACCTACGTCGAGGCCTACATCCCGGCCGCGCTGCGGTTGGCGGCGTCGCTGCGCCAGCGGGGCGGGCCCGAGCGCTTCGTCTGGACCACCGGCTCGTGGCTGGTGCACACCTTCCTCGAGCGGACCGATGCCGCCGGCCGACGGGCCGCCGAGGAGGCGATCGCCGCCGGCGACCTGGCCTGGCACGCCCTCCCGTTCACGACCCACACCGAGCTGGCCGACATCGGCCTGGTCGAGGCCGGGCTGGAGATCGCGGCCCGGCTCGACCACCGGTTCGGCCGGCGCACGATCGCGGCCAAGCTCACCGACGTCCCCGGCCACACCCGCGGCCTCGTGCCCCTGCTGGCGAGCGCCGGCGTCGAGCTGCTCCACATCGGGGTCAACCCGGTGGCGACGGTGCCCGACGTGCCGCCCGTGTTCCGCTGGCGGTCGCCCGACGGCGCCGAGGTGACGGTGGTGTACCAGGCCGGTGGCTACGGCGACCTCACCGTGGTGCCCGGCAGCACCGACGCCCTCGCCTTCGCCCACACCGGCGACAACCTGGGCCCGCCGAGCGCGGACGACGTGGTCGCCTCGTTCGCCGCGCTGGGCGCCCGAGTGCCGGGGGCGATGGTGGTCGGGTCGACGCTCGACGCCTTCGCCGAGACGCTGCGCCCGATCGTGGCCGACCTGCCGGTGGTGACGGCCGAGATCGGGGACACGTGGATCCACGGCGTGGGCACGGATCCGCAGAAGGTCGCCCGCTACCGGGAGCTGCTGCGGCTGCGCCGGGCCTGGGCCGCCGAGGGCATGGTGGCGCCCGACGACTCCCGCCTGCGGGGCTTCCACGAGAACCTCCTGCTGGTCGCCGAGCACACCTGGGGCCTCGACGAGAAGGCCCACCTGCCCGATCGCACGCGGTGGGGACGCTCGACCCTGCCGGACCTGCGGGCGACGCCCGAGGCCCGGGCCTACGAGGCGTCGTGGGCCGAGCAGCGCGCCTACGTCGACGCGGCCGTGGCGTCGATCGAGAGCGACGGGCTCCGCCAGACCGCCGAGGCGACGCTGCGGGCGCTCGACGACCCGGTACCGCCCCGTGTCGCCGGCGCGCCCGTCGCCGCGGGCGACCGGGTGCGCCTGGGCGACTGGGAGGTCGGCGTCGGCGGGGACACGGGGGCGATCGTCCACCTGGTCGACACCGTCACCGGCCACGTGCTGGCCGACGCTGACCATCCGCTGGCCGTGCTGGCCCATCAGGCCTTCTCGGAGGCCGACTACCAGCGTCGGTGGGACACCTACGTCCGGAGCACGCCCGCGGACGAGTGGTGGGCGGTGGAGGACAACCTCAAGCCCGGCATCGACGCCGCCGGCGCTCGGAGCGTGTGGTGGGAGCCGGCGTCGGCCTCCGTCCACCGGGGCGAGCGGCTGTCGGGCCAGGCCGATCCGTCGGCCCTGGTGGTCGCGCTGGCGCTGCCCGGGGAGGCCGTGACCCGCTCGGGCGCTCCGGCCCGGGTCGAGCTCCATCTCACCGACACCAGCCCGCCCGCCGGGCCGCCCCGCCTCGGCCTCGAGCTGCGCTGGGACGACAAGCCGGCGAACCGGCTGCCCGAGGCCACGTGGCTCGCCTTCCGGCCGGTCGTGGCCGACCCCGCGGCCATGGCGCTGGACAAGCTGGGCCAGGACGTCTCGCCGCTCGACGTGGTGCCCGGCGGCAACCGCCAGCTCCACGCCGTGGGCGAGGGGGTGCGCTGGCCGGGCCCCGACGGCGTGGTGGCGCTCCGCACCCTCGACGCCCCGCTCGTCGCCATCGGTCGACCCCAGCTCCTGGACTTCACCCGGGACCAGCCCGACCTCGACCAGGGCGTCTGGATCTGCCTCCACGACAACCTCTGGGGCACCAACTTCCCCATGTGGTCCGAAGGCCGCGCCCGCTTCCGCTTCGAGCTCGAGTGGTCCCCGACGCCCTGATCCGTTCTGATCAGGCGTGGTTGCGCCGGCGCAACGTGGGCTGATCAGAACGGTGGTCGAGGCGGCGCACTCAGGCCGCCCGGTCGAGGAGGCCGGCGTTGGCCAGGGCGGTGCGGATCACGTGGGCGACCCAGAGCGGCGTGTCGACGACCTGGTCGTAGGTGATCTGATGGACGTCCCACCCGAGGAGCTGGAGCTCGCTGGCCCGTGCCGCGTCCCGGTTCTGCTGCTCCCGGGTCGCGTGGTAGCGGTGGCCGAGCGCCTCGACGACGATCATGCCGGGGTCGTAGGCCAGGTCGACCCGGGCCACGAAGCGGCCTCGCCGCCGGATGCGGCGCTGGACGATCGGCCGGGGCAGGCCGGCGTCGTCGATGACGCGGAGCACCGCCCTCTCGAGCCAGCTCTCCGTCGGGCCCAGCTTCGCCCTCTCGGCCAGCACGTCCTCGAACCGGGTCACACCGTTGCGGCCGCGGCACCGGCGTCGCTCGAGGAGCCACCAGAGCCAGCGGTCCGAGGCCAGCCGACGTTGCACGGCGGTCTCCACCACGTCGACCAGCTCGTGGCGCGGCACCTCGTGCTCGGGCATTGCGGCCAGTCCCATCAGCGACCGAGCGACGCTGGTGACCGGGGTGGCGCCGATCACCGTGATGTCGTCCGGCGGGAGGTTGGTCGATGTGTGGATGCGCAGACCGGCCGGGTCCTGGAGGCCGACGACGCTGCGCCCCTTCGGCACGCTGATGTCGATCACACCCGGCCACGGCACGAGGCCGTGGAGCCAGGCGGCCGTGCGGTGGGACGCGACGGCGCCGAGGTCGAGGCAGGCGGCGAGGACGTCGACCTCCCGGCCCGGCGGCGCGGTGGCCAGCCGGAAGGTCCGACGTCCGACAGGGATCCAGAGCCCGGAGGCCACCCGTCGCTGGATGGTCGAGCGGTGGACGCCGAGGGCGAGGATCTGTCCCCCGGTGATGAGGCCGAGCTGTGTCTGGGCCCGCTCGGCGATGGCCCGTTCGATGTTCGGGTCCATGAGGGTGGTTGTACCGACGGGGTGTGACAGCGAAGGGCCCCATCCGTTCTGATCACCGAGCGTTGCGTGGGCGCAACGCTGACTGATCAGAACGGCGGAGCATCGTGCGGGAGGCCAGACTCCGGGCCATGGCTGACGCCGACATCGACCCGGAGCGGTTCACGATCCACCACGCCGAGGTGCGGGGGAAGGTCGACCTCGCCTACGTGCGGGAGGGGGTGGGCGGGCAGCCGCTGCTCCTGCTCCACGGCTACCCCGAGACCAAGCGCATCTGGTGGCGCAACATCGAGCCGCTGGCCGAGGCCGGCTACGAGGTGATCGTCCCGGACCTCCGGGGCCACGGCGACTCGGGCCTGGCGGCCGACGAGCTCTACGACATCGCCGCCTTCAGCCTCGACTGCCACGCCCTGGTCCACGACGTGCTGGGCCACGAGACGACGGCGGTCGCCGGTGGCGACGTCGGCGGCGTGGTGCTCTACGACCTCGGGCTCCGCTTCCCCGGGTTCGTCACCCGCCAGGTCGTGTTCAACACGGTGACGCCGCTGCTCGAGAACGTGTACACCGCTGCCGGCCTGCCCCCCGACGACCTCCGGGTGCGCCGGGCCCAGTCCGACTACTTCCGGCGCCAGGCGACCGAGCCGGACGCCCTCCTCGCCGAGCTCGACACGCCGGCGCGCCGCATGGGCTGGGTCGCCCCGATGTACGGCCACCGCCTCTGGGGCACACCCGACGCCTTCACCGCCGAGGCCGTCGCCTTCCACGCCGAGCCCTACGCCGACGCCGACAAGATCCGGGCCGCCTGGGGCGTCTACGAGCAGAGCGCCGGGCGCCGCCCGATGGAGGACACGCCCCGGATGTTCGAGCAGACGCCCGTGCCGACCCTCGTGCTCTACGGCCCCGACGACCACGTGGTGCTGCCGTCGTTCCCCCACAAGATGGCGGCGGCGTGCCTCGACTGCACCGGGCCGCTCGTCGTGCCCGACGCCGGCCACTTCCTCCAGTGGGAGGCGGCCGAGACCTTCAACAAGATCACCGCCGCCTTCTGCCGGGCCTGACCGCGCCTACAGGGCGAAGCAGCTGAGCTTGGCGGAGCCGGCGAGGGCGGTGCGGATGCCGGAGTAGACGGTGCCGTCGGTGATCAGCCCGACGTGGCCGACGACCCGGAGGAAGCACGGGTTCTGCACCAGGACGTTGGTGGCGCCGTCGAAGAGGGTGGCCTGGTCGACGGGACGGACGAGCTCGTCCTGCAGCGTGCGGATGGTGGTGTAGCGGACCGACCCGATGGTGTCGTCACCGGCGTTGAGGTCGGCCAGGAACGACGACCCGATGCTCATCTGCTCGCAGGCGACCACGCTGAGGCAGTTGCCGAACCCGAGCACGTTCACCAGGTTGGCCACGTAGGTGCCGCGGTTGGGCGTGCCCAGGGTGACGAGGCTGTCGACCTTCGTCGCGCCGCCGTACCACTTCACGTAGGCCCGGGCCACGAGGCCGCCCTGCGAGTGGCCCACCAGGTCGACCTTGGCCGCGCCGGTGGAGGACCGCACACCGTCGGCGAAGGTCCGGAGGGCCTGGGCGGTGAGCCGGATGTCCTGGGTGCCGTAGGTGGGCAGCTCGAAGATGTGGACCGGGTGCCCGTCGGCCCGCAGCCGGGCCGCCAGCGGCTCGTTGGCCCAGGCGGGGGAGAAGGTCCCGGCCACGATGATCACCGGGTCCTTGGCGGCGGCACCGGCCGGCGTCGCCGACGGCAGCGCGGCCAAGCCGAGGGCCAGGCCCACGGTGGCGACGAGGGCGGTCAGACGGCGGCGCAGCGGGGTGGTCACGGTCGGAGACCGTACCCACGTCGGTGACGCTCGTCACGGATCCGATCGCATACGGTGCGCCGGTGGCGAGACGAGCGGCCTGGGGGCTGGTGCTGGGACCGCTGGCCTTCATCACGGCGTGGGCCGTCGCCGGGGCCCGCACGCCCGGCTACGAGCCCCTGCGCGACGCCATCAGCCGCACGGCGGCGAACGGGGCGCCGCAGCGTCACGTGATGAACACCGGCTTCGTGCTCTACGCCGTCGGCTCCGCCGCCGGGGCGGTGGCGCTGAGGCGAGCGATCCCCGGGCCGGCGTGGATCGCCAGCGCGGTCAACGGCGCGGCCACGATCGGCGTGGCCCTGACCCCGCTGGAGCACTCGTCCGCCCTCGACGCCGCCCACGCGGTCACGGCCACGACGGGCTACCTGAGCCTCGCCCTCACGCCGCTCCTCGCCGCCCGACCGCTGGCCGACGCCGGTCACCGGCGGGCCGCGGCCGCCAGCGTGGCCACCGGCGCGGTCGTCTCTGCCTGCCTGGCCGCCACCGCGCTCACCGACGACTCCGGCCTGCCCCAGCGTCTCGGTCTCACCACCGGCGACGCCTGGCTGATCGCGACCGGCGTGGCCATCCTCACCGGCTGGACCGCCCGGCCGGTGCCAGAGGACGTCTGACCCTCACGAGGCCCAGGCGGTGGCCGATCAGGCCACGGTGCCGTGGTTCATGGTCGTCGTCTACCTCGTCGTCTTGTTCGTGGCCCTCCGTCTGCGAGTGCGCCACGACCTGCGCCGGACCTACGAGGACATCGCCTACGGCCGCTGGGACCCGGTCGCCCCCGGGCCTACCCATGACCGTCTCCAGCCCGTCGTCGCCCAGCTCGAGGCCGAGGGCTACGCCCTGGACTCCTACGCCGTGCTCCCGTTGCGCCCTCGACCGGTGCCGGCGGTCGCCCTGGTCCACCGTGACGGCTCCCTGGCCATGGTGCGGTGCCTCCGCACGAACATCGGTGTGCACCGGGTCTACCTGGACATCGAATCCATCCTGCTCCCGGGCGAGCGCGCGCTGTGCACCGCCTCGTTCGCCGGGCTGGTGACGCAGCCGGAGGCCCTCGCCGAGGTGGCGGCCCGACGCCCCGACGTGGGGGCGACCGTCGCTCGTCACCGGGCCGCCCGTCGCTGGGTCTCCAGCCAGGGCATCGAGGTCCACCCCGTCCCTCTCGGCGGCGCCGGACCGATCATCGAGGCCGGGATGCGGGCGGCGGCGCGCCAGCGGGTCATGATCCCGCTGCTCACGCTGCTGCACCAGCTGATCACCGGTGGCGGCCGCCTGCGGCGACCGATGGCCGAGCGCACCGAGCTCATCCCGCGGGCCGCGGCGGTGCGCCGCCAGCAGGAGCTGGCCCGGGCGGAGGCGCAGCCCTAGCGGGCGAGGGGCTTGTACTTGATGCGGTGGGGCTGGTCGGCGGCGGAGCCGAGCTCCTTCTTGCGGTGGGCCTCGTACTCGCTGAAGTTGCCCTCGAACCAGCGCACCTGGCTGTCGCCCTCGAAGGCGAGGATGTGGGTGGCGATGCGGTCGAGGAACCAGCGGTCGTGGCTGATCACGACGGCGCAGCCGGGGAACGACTCGAGGCCGTCCTCGAGGGCCCGCAGCGTGTCGACGTCGAGGTCGTTGGTGGGCTCGTCGAGGAGCAGGACGTTGCCGCCCTCGCTCAGCACCTTGGCCAGGTGGACCCGGTTGCGCTCGCCGCCCGAGAGCACGCCGACCTTCTTCTGCTGGTCCGAGCCCTTGAAGTTGAACTGGGCGCAGTAGGCCCGGCCGTTGACCGGCCGCCCGCCGATGACCATGTCGTCCTTGCCGCCGGTGATCTCCTCGTAGACCGTCTTCTCGGGGTCGAGGGTCTGGCGGCTCTGGTCGACGTAGGCCAGCTGGACCGTCGAGCCGATCGTGACCGAGCCGGAGTCGGGCTCCTCGCCGCTGGTGAGCATGCGGAACAGGGTGGTCTTGCCCACGCCGTTGCCACCGATGACGCCGACGATGCCGGCCTTGGGCAGCGAGAACGACAAGTCGTCGATGAGCAGGCGGTCGCCGTAGCCCTTGCTCAGCCCGGAGACCTCGATGACCTGGTCGCCCAGCCGGTCGCCGGCGGGGATGGCGATCTGCAGGTCACGGCTGCGACCCTCGGCCTCCTTGGCCTCGGCCAGCAGCTTCTCGTAGGCCGAGAGGCGGGCCCGGCCCTTGGCCTGGCGGGCCTTGGGGGCCATGCGGACCCACTCGAGCTCGCGCTGGAGGGTGCGGCCCCGGGCACTGTCGGCCTTGTCCTCCTGGGCCAGCCGGGCCTGCTTCTGCTCCAGCCACGACGAGTAGTTGCCCTGGAACGGGATGCCCCGGCCCCGGTCGAGCTCGAGGATCCAGCCGGCCACGTTGTCGAGGAAGTACCGGTCGTGGGTGATGGCCACGACCGTGCCGGCGTAGTCGCGGAGGAAGCGCTCCAGCCAGGCCACCGACTCGGCGTCGAGGTGGTTGGTCGGCTCGTCGAGCAGCAGCAGGTCGGGTGCGGACAGCAGCAGGCGGCAGAGCGCCACGCGGCGCCGCTCGCCACCCGAGAGCGGTCCGACCTCGGCGTCGCCGGGCGGCAGCCGCAGGGCGTCCATCGCCACCTCGAGCTTGCGATCGAGGTCGTTGGCGCCCTTGGCCGCGATCTCGGCCTCGAGGCGCGCCTGCTCCTCGCCGATCTTCTCGTAGTCGGCGTCGGGGTCGGCGTACTTGGCCAGGCAGGCGTCGTAGGCGGTGAGCAGCCCGGCCACCTCGGCCACGCCGTCCATCACGTTGCCCTTGACGTCCTTGGTCTCGTCGAGCTGCGGCTCCTGCTCGAGCATGCCGACGGTGAAGCCGGGGGAGAGGCGGGCCACGCCGGTGAAGCCGTCGTCCCGGCCCGCCATGATCTGGAGCAGCGACGACTTGCCGGCACCGTTGTGCCCGAGGACGCCGATCTTGGCTCCCGGGTAGAAGCTGATGTTGATGTCGCGCAGCACCTCCCGGTCGGGCGGGTAGAAGCGGCTGCACTTCTGCATCGAGAAGATGAACTGGGCGGCGTTGCTCATGAGAGCGCCGAGGGTAGCGACGACCCGGCTCCGGACCCGATCCCGCCGCCGAGGAGCGAGGTGGCAGCGACCGTCTCGACCGGTACGGATCGTGCCGAGATCGGGGATGCCACCACGCTCCGCGGTGGCGTGCCAAGATGGTGGCGACCTGAGGAGAGGCCGGGGAGGTCGACGTGAGCCGACAGCACAGGAAGCCCGCCGCGGAGGCACCCGCCACCACGACGGCGACCGACGAACCCGATCCGCGGACGGTGGTGGCCGAGCCGGTGGTGATCGATCTCCGCGACGGAGTCGACACCGTCGCCGCCTACGAGGCCGACCGGGCCCGCCGCACCCGACGGGCCTAGACCCGGGGATCCTTCAGACCGGCACTCGCTCGAGGATGCCGGTGCGCACGTCGTAGACGGCGGCGGCGATCACCAGCTCCGGGCCCAGGAGCGGCTCGGCCCGGATGGTGGCCACGTCGTCGCGCAGGGCCGCGGTCGGGGCCTCGATGGCCCGGGGGCGGTAGCGGGCGATCACCGGGTCGTCGACGGCCCGGCCGGTGGCTGCGGCCAGCCGCTCGCGGACGCCGTCGTCGGTGCCCACCAGGCCGCAGTCGGTGTGGGGCATCAGCAGCACCCGGGTGCCGCCCAGGACGCGGACGGCGAGGATCAGCGAGCGGAGGGCGTTCTCGGTGATGCGGGCGCCGGCGCTGCGGATGATCTTGGCGTCGCCGGGCTCCAGGCCGAGCACGGCCAGCGGGTCGATCCGGCTGTCCATGCACGTCACGACGGTGAGGGCCCGGGCGGCGTGGCCGTCGAGGTCGGCCAGGCCGAAGCCGTCGGCGTAGGCGGCGTTGCCCGCCCAGACGTCGGCGAAGGGGTCCTCCGTGGGGGCGGGGTCGGCCATGGGCCACAGGATGGTCCGATCCGTGGTCAGCGGCGAAAACGGGAGCGGGGGTCGGTCGGTAGGGTTGACGGCGATGCCTGAGGAAGCTGCGCCACCGTCCGACGCTCTGGGCCCCAACGCCTGGCTGGTCGATGAGATGTACGAACAGTTCGCCGACGACCCGTCCTCGGTGAGCGAGAGCTGGCAGGAGTTCTTCGCCGGCTACACACCGACCGGCCCCGCCGGGTCCGAGGCCTCGGCGGCCGCGGCCCCCGCCCCGAAGCCCGAGTCGGCCGGCAACGGCCAGACGACGAAGCCCACCGAGCCGGCCAAGGCGAAGGCCTCGGCCGACGCGCCGGCGCCCGCGCCCGAGCCGGCACCGAAGAAGAAGGCCGAGCCCAAGAAGGCCGCGGC
>DASVEC010000370.1:0-4970 GCA_036380755.1 Iamia sp.
GCCACCGCCTGGCGGACCTCGGGGTCGGCCAGGTGGGCCGCCGGCACCCACAGCACGTCACCGGTCTCGGCGTCGGCCACGAGGGCCAGCCCGACCGGGTCCGAGTCCCAGCGGGGGGTGCCCTCGAAGGCGAGGGCCACCGCGATGGGCTGTCCTCCCCCCTCGCCGGCGAGGGCGCCCAGCCGGGCCAGGGCCTCGTCGGTCGACTGCGGCTCGATCACCTCGGCCTCGAGCACAGAGGTCTCGGCCCCGAGCGAGCCCAGGTCGGTGCCGAGCGCCTCGACCAGCCGAGGCCACAGCGTCCGGAACTCGAGGAAGTCGAACAGGCGCCGGACCTCGTCGACGTCGGGCTCGCCCATCTTGAGCGCTTCGATGTCGAGGTCGAGCTCGCAGTCGCGACGCAGGACCATCAGCTCGGCGTTCGAGCGGACCTGGGCCTCGTTCTCGGCCAGGTTGGTGCGCAGCTTCGGCGTCTGCTCGTCGACGTGGGCGAAGAGCTCGTCGAGGGTGCCGTACTTGTTGATCAGCTTGGCGGCCGTCTTCTCCCCCACCCCGGGGACGCCGGGCAGGTTGTCCGACGGATCGCCGCGCATGGCGGCGTAGAGCACGTAGAGATCCGGCCGAACGCCGGTCCGCTCCTCGATGCCCTTCTCGTCGTAGTCGGCGTAGTCCGTGACGCCCCGCTTGTTGTAGATGACCCGGATGTGGGGGTCCTCGACCAGCTGGTAGGCGTCGCGGTCGCCGGTGACGATCAGGACGTCGCGGCCGGCGTCGCGGGCCTGCGTGGCCAGGGTGGCGATGATGTCGTCGGCCTCGATGCCGGCCTGCTCCAGCGCCGGGATGGCGAGCGAGTCGATCACCTGGCGCACCAGGGGCATCTGCTGGCGGAGGATGTCCGGGGCCTTGGAGCGGTTGCCCTTGTAGTCCGGGTTGACCTCGTGGCGGAAGGTCGGCTCGGGCCGGTCGAAGGCCACGGCCACGCCGTCGGGCTGGTGTTCCTTCAACAGGATGATCAGCATCGACGTGAAGCCGTACACGGCGTTGGTGACCTGCCCCGAAGCGGTGGTGAGGTCGGGCGGGAGGGCGTGGAACGCGCGGTACGTCAGCGAGTTCCCGTCGATGAGCATCAAGGCCATGTCCTCGCCACCATAGACAGGGCGCGCGACACCTGGGCGAGGCGCCGCCACCGCGGTCGAGTCGTGGGAGACTGTCCCGGTGCTACGGCAGTTCCTGGCCGGGACGAAGGCCGCCCTGAGCCCTTCCGCCATCCGCGATGCGATGGCCGAGGGCCAGCGGATGGGCGAGGTGCAGGCCTCGGTGATGCCCAACGGCCGCGAGATCAGCGAGCGACGGCGACCCCCCGAGCGCGAGGGTCCCATCGACGCGGTGGAGGCCGCCGCCGGACGGGCGCACGGGCGGGCCCGGTTCGCCTCGCCGTCGGCCCGACCGGCGCGGATCGACCGCTTCACGGTGCCGGGCACCGACCCGACCGCGGGGCTCCGGGCCCTGTCCTGGGCCGGCGTGCCGGCCCGGAGCCACGAGGTGTGGGGCTGCTACCCGTCGGCGGCCGTGGCCCACCCGGGGCACCTGGTCGACGGGCGGCTGGGCGTGGCGGCCGGCGCTCTCGGTCCCATCGACCTGCCGTGGATCGAGTGGACGGTCGTGCACGCCGCCGGGCCGGAGCTGGCGACCGCCCTCGCGGACGCCGCCGCCGCCGTCGCCACCACGTCCCACGGCCCACCGCCGGATGTCGAGCACGTCACCCTCGACCGCGGCGCGACCTGGCTCAAGCGGCCGAAGACCGACGCGGTGCCGTTCGACGAGGACATCGCCGCCCTGCTCTGCCACACCGGCCGGGTCGACCCGGCCGCCTGCCTCGGCGTCCACCGGGTGCTGTCCTGGGGCATCTTCGGCCCGGCCGAGCAGCGCCACGTCATGGTCGAACCCACCGGTGTCGGTCTCCTCGGCCGGCCCGAGGCCAACCTCCGGGAGGTGCGCAGCGCGCTCGCCCGCAGTGCCCCCACCCGCTTCGGTGCCGACGACGACCTCTCCGTGCACGTCGCCGGTCTCGACCTGTCGCTCCGCTACCAGATGGAGCCCTGGCCGTGGACCCAGGACCCACCGGCGGCCACGGCGTACCCCTGGCTGCCGGCCGACACCGACGAGCTCCTCCTCGCCTACCTGGAGATCGTCGGGCTCCACCCGCAGGACTGCTACGGCGTGGCGACGACGATCCGGGAGCAGCAGTCGGGCCGCGTGCTCCCGGGCGACCCGGTCCGCGGCGATGCCGCCGGCTTCGTCACCGTCGTCCACCGTGACGACGACGACTACGAGCGGGGCCGACGCCGCTTCGCCGAGTGGTGCGAGCTGGAGGTCGGCTCCCAGCTGGTCGACGAGCGCGAGACCGTCGAGGCCTTCGTGCGCTGGGGCAACCGAGCCCTCAAGCTCAAGAACATGGACACTATGGGCATCGGTGCGTTCCGCGAGCACGGCGTCGGCCAGGCCCAGGACACGGCCTTCTATCCCTACTGCGCCGGCCCCAAGCCGAGGGCGTAGGGCCTCGACGATCAGAGTGGGTCTGACCCACTCTGATCGGGTCAGGTCGGGGGGACGAGGGCGCCGGAGAGGATGTCGTCGGCGACGTGACGCATGGTGCGGCGCTCGCGCATGGCGGTCTTCTGGATGAAGGAGAAGGCGGCGCCCTCGGTCATGCCGTGGTCGTCCATCAGCTTGCCCTTGGCCCGGTCGACCAGCTTGCGGCTCTCGAGCTGCTCCTCGAGCGAGGTCGCCTGGTCGTGGAGGGCCTTCATCTCCTTGAAGCGCCCCAGCGCCACCTCGATGGCCGGCAGCAGCTCGGCCTTCTGGAACGGCTTGACCAGGTAGCCGAGGGCGCCGGCGTCGCGGGCCCGCTCGATCAGGTCGCGCTGGCTGAAGGCGGTGAGGATCAGCACCGCGGCGAGGCGCTCGCCGGCGATCTCGCGGGCGGCCGACAGGCCGTCGAGCCCCGGCATCTTGATGTCGAGGATGGCGATGTCGGGCTGGTGCTCGCGGACGAGGCGCACGGCCTCGTCGCCCCGGCCGGTCTCGGCCACGACCTCGTAGCCCTCCTCCTGGAGGGTCTCGGCCAGGTCGAGGCGGATGATGGCCTCGTCCTCGGCGATCACCACGCGGGTCGTCATCGTTGACTCCCTTGCTCGTCGGTCATGGCGGCCCCAGGATGCCAGGCCCGGCCTCTCGCCGATGCCACCCCTACGCCCGGCCGGCCTGGAAGCGGTCGAGCAGCTCGTCCTGGGTGCGCTCCAGGCGGGCGATCTCCTCGGCGACGGCCTGGCGGTGGCGGCGCATGGCGTCGGCGTGGCCCTCGGCCTCGGAGTGCTCCCGCGTCGAGCTCGGCGTCTCCGAGACCAGCGAGCGGATGCGGGCGTCGTCGGCCTCGTCGGCCAGCTGGACCAGCTGCTCGTCGGTGACGACGAGCTCCTCCCGCAGCCGCTTCAGCCGCGCGCCGACGTCACGCAGACGACGCTCGACGAGAACTCTGGCCACGGCTCGGAGCATACGCGTGTGGCCGTCTCGGGCCCGGCCCGGCAGGATGCCGGGGTGCCCCGACTGTTCGCCCTCAGCTTCATCTGGGGGTGGTCGTTCCTGTTCATCCGCGTCGCCGGGCAGGACCTCACCCCGTCGGCCGTGGCGGCCGGGCGCACCTTCCTCGGGGCCGTCGTGCTGCTCGCCGTGCTGCGGATCAAGCACATCCCCGTCCCTCGCGACCGCCGGACGCTGCTCGGCCTGCTGTTCGTCGGCGGGGTCGGATCGGCCATCCCCTTCACGCTGCTGGCCTGGGGCGGCCAGCACATCGACTCGGGGCTGTCGGCTGTGCTCAACGCCAGCACCCCGCTCTTCACCGCCGGCCTGGCCGTCCCGCTCCTGGGCGAGCGGGCCCGCCCCCGGGTGATCGCCGGTCTGCTCCTCGGGTTCGCCGGGGTGGCCGTCGTAGCCGGCGTCGGGGGCTCCGACCTCAGCGGCACCCACGGCCTCGCCGTCCTCGCCCCGGTGCTCGCCGGCCTGTTCTACGGGCTCACGTTCTGCTTCGCGGCCCGGAACCTGATGGACATCCCGCCGGTCGTGGCCGCCACCGGCCAGGTCGTCGGGGCGACGATCCTGCTGGCGCCGTTCGCCCTGGCGACCACCGTCGCCGACGGGAGCATGCCCGGGCCCCGCCAGATCGGGTCGATGCTGGTGCTGGGCTCGATCGGCACCGGGGTCGCCTACATCCTCAGCTTCCGGATCATCGCCGACCTCGGACCCACCGTGGCGTCGCTGTGCACGTACATCATCCCGGTCGTCGCCCTCGTCGTCGGCGCCGTGGTGCTCGACGAGAGCATCACCCTGCGGGTCGTCATCGGCGGCGCCATCACGATCGCCGCGGTGGCAGTCGTGACCCGGGCCCGCCAGGTGGCGCAGCGGTCGGCGGCCGCCGACGACGCCCCGCTCGGGCCCGACGTGGGCACGCCCGCGCCCCAGCCCGAGGTCACGTGAGGGCGCTCGTGGCCGCCATCGTCCTCGTCGCCACCCTGGCCGGCTGTGGCGACGGCGGCACGGGATCGTGCGGGCCGGTGCGCCGGGAGCCGCTCGACAGCCGGTCGGTCCACGTCCTGCCCGGGGCCGACGAGCCCGAGTACCGCACCGACCCGCCGACGTCGGGTCCCCACCTGCCCTCGCCCTCCACCGAGTCCGTCCGCGACGCCCCCATCGCCGCACCGGTGCAGGTCGGGCTGCTCGAGGAGGGCAACGTCCTGATCCAGCACGTCGGTCTGACCGACGCCGAGCGGGCCGAGGTCGAGGACCTCGCCGGCGGCGGCGTCATCGTGGCCCCGGCCGAGACCCTCCCCGACGACGCCGCCGTGGTGGCCACCGCCTGGGTCACCAAGCAGGTGTGCCCGTCCGTCGACCTCGACGCCCTCCAGGTCTTCCTC
>DASVEC010000371.1:0-2896 GCA_036380755.1 Iamia sp.
CGTGGCCGCCCTCCATCCCGGGGTACCAGGCCTGCACGACCGCCGGCGCCCAGGTGTCCCACTCGCTCATCACCACCGCGCTCCCGGCCACGACCACCACGACGACCCGAGGATGCGCCGCGGTCACCGCCTTGACCAGCACCACGTCCTCGGGGCGCAGCCGCAGCGAGGCCCGGTCGCCGCCGGTGGCGAACCCGGCGTCGGAGCCGCCGGTCCGGGCCCGCACGTGGTCGGGCACCCGGATCTCGTCCCCCGGCGCCACCTCGGCCTCGAACGCGCTCACCAGCTCGGGATCGTCGGGCCCGGGGAAGAGGTGGGCCAGCTCACCGGTGGCCCCGATGAACTCACCCTCGTCGAGACGGGTGTAGCCGACGACCACGACGGCGAGATCGGCTCCCCGCACGGCGTCGACGGCCTCCTCCGGATCGCTCCCGACGGCCCGCACGCCGCAGTCGGGCAGGGCCTCCCGCAGCCCGGCGAGGAACGTGACCGCGTCGGGCGCCCACACGTCGCTCGACCCGCCGTCGCCCAGGTTGACCGTGTCGGCCAGATCGCCGACGAGCACCACCGCGCCCAGGTCGTCGGGATCGAGGGGGAGCAGCGGCCGGCCGTCGACGGTTTCGTTGCGGAGGAGCACCACCGACCGACGGGCCGCCTCGCGGGCCAGGGACCGGTGCTCGGCGCACGCCAGGATCGAGCGGGGCGGGGCCGGACGGTCGAGCACCTCGGCGAACCGGAGCCGGGTGGCCACGACCCGTGTCACCGAGCGGCGGGCCTCCTCCCACGTGACGAGACCCGTGTCGAGCGCGGCCCGCAGGCCGTCCGCCCGTCGCATCCGGTAGGGCATCTCGACGTCGAGCCCGGCGCGGAGCGACAGGGCGGCGTCGCGGAGGCCGAAGATCCAGTCGCTGATGACGAAGCCCTCGAAGCCCCAATCGTCCCGCAGCACCTCGGTGAGGAGGTGGTGGCTCTCGCCGGCCCACTCGCCGTTGACGGCGTTGTAGGCGCTCATCACGCAGGCGACGCCCTCGTCGACGATGCGGCGGAAGTGGGGGAGGTAGACGTCGTGGAGGGCCTCGTCGTCGACGGTGACGTCGACCTGGAAGCGGGCCTCCTCCATCGAGTTGCAGGCGAAGTGCTTGACGCAGGCCATGGCGTGGCGCTGGACGCCCCGGGTGAGGGCGGCGCCCATCTCGCCCACGTGGAACGGGTCCTCGCCGTAGGTCTCCTGGGCCCGGCCCCACGCCGGGTGGCGCAGGACGTTGACGCACACGCCGCCGTAGAGGTCGGCACCGATGGCCCGCAGCTCCCGGCCGATCGCCTCGCCGATCCGCTCCTCGAGGTCGGGATCCCACGTCGCCCCGCGCGCCATCGACACCGGGAAGCAGGTGGCCTGGTCGACCACCACGCCGCGGGGCCCGTCGGAGAAGCGGAACCCGGGGAGGCCGAGGCGCTCGACGCGCGCCGCCGGGAAGGGCGAGCGGTGGTAGCCGCCCCGGGTGAGGTGCCCGAGACCGGCCCAGAAGGGCCAGTCCCCGTCGAGGCACCACAGCACCTC
The DNA here is from genome assembly GCA_036380755.1 of Iamia sp. GTDB lineage: Bacteria > Actinomycetota > Acidimicrobiia > Acidimicrobiales > Iamiaceae > Iamia. Next base: position 1,559 of record DASVEC010000371.1, read on the forward strand.
GTCGTCGGTCATCGCCGCGACGAGGTGGGCGGCCTCCTGCTCCGGCTCGGCGTCCAACCGCTCAGCCGCCGGGGCTGAAGGCCGTCGCACACTCCTGGTAGCGGGCCGAGTCGTCCGCGCTCAGGGTCGGGATGTCGTCGGCCAGCGACGACGCCAGCTCGTTCAGATCGTCACCCAGGGCATCGATCTCGTCCTGGAGGTCGGTGTTGCCCGGGTCGGAGGTGATCTCCTCGGTCTTGGCGTTGAACTCCTCGACCTTGTCGCAGAACTCGGAGATGGTGTCGCCGTCGGAGCCCCCGCTGTCGCCGGAGCCGGAGTCGCCCCCGGAGTCGCCCGCGTCGCTGCCGCCGTCCTCGGCGGTGGCGTCGTCGCCACCGTCGTCATCGCCGCAGGCGGCCGCCCCTCCCACGAGGAGGGCCAACGCCAGCACCAGAGCCGATCCACGTCGCATCATCCGGAGTCCCTTCGCCCGTGCCCGCCGCCGTGGGTGGTGAAGGGCGGCGCCATCCTGCCACCCCGGACGCGCCTCGGGGGCGGTGCCGGAGCACCGCCCCCGAGGGGTCGTCGGTCCGAGGACCGGTTCCGCTGTGGTCGTCGGCGTCGTTGCCGATGACCGGGGAGGGGTCAGCCGCCGATGCCGCTGAAGTCCGTCTGGCAGTCCTGGAACTGCTGGGCGTCCTCGGCAGTGAAGTTCGGCGCCTCGGCCGCCAGCTCCGTGGCCTGCTCGCCCAGCTGGGTCGACAGCTCGGTCACCTCGGCCTGGAGGTCGGCGTTGGTGGGGTCGTCGGTGAGCTCGGCGCTCTTGTCGACCAGCTCCTGGACGGCGTCGCAGTACTCAGTGATGGCGGCGTTGCCACCGCTGTCACCGGAGTCGCCGCTGTCGCCCGAGTCGCCGGAGTCACCGGAGTCGCTGCCCTGGTCGGTGGCCTCGTCGCCACCGTCGTCGTCATCGCTGCACGCAGCGGCGCCGCCCACCAGAAGGGTCAGAGCCAGCATCCACGCAAGTCCACGTCGCATCGTTTGGGGTTCCTTTCGCCCGTGTCGGTGCGGCCTCCGTGGCCGCTGTGAGCACTGTCCCCCAACCCGACGTCCGTGTCCTGAGTGGTCCCTACGCAAGTGCCCCGGGTACCGCTCACCGGTACCCAGCGATCCCGTCATCGAGCCCGGGCGCGTCGAAGCCGCCCTCGGCCCGAGGGCGCGAGGGCGGCTCCGCGAGCCGGGGAACGACCTGGTCAGCCGGTGTGACCCCACGGGCGGCGGGACACCGGGACCAAGCCGAGCCCCAACCCGACCACACCGGCTCCGACGACCGGCGCACCGGAAGGTTCGGTGCCGGTT
>DASVEC010000372.1:0-5189 GCA_036380755.1 Iamia sp.
CTCCATGGCGTCGGCGAGCGCGGCCCTGTGCTCGTCCTCGGCCGCGGCCTTGTCGTCCAGGGTCTGCTGCCAGGCCGGCTTGGTCTCGTCGCGGACCTTGTCGATGATGCTCATCCCGTCGGCCACTTTGAAGCCGACGCCGGCGACGACCAGCACCAGGCCGACGATGCTCAACCTCATCCGCCGCCCCCGATCGGCCCGGCCCGGCTCCGGCCCCGCCGACGGTGGCGGGGACGGGGGTGTCGGCCGGGGCCTCTGGCCCGTGTCGAACGGCGGCGGCCTCCAGTGGCCGTCGTCGCCGAGGATCCAGTCCGGTGCCGGGGGCGGGTGGTGCGTCACGATCCCTCCAAGGGCGCGCCCGTTGCACGCCGCCGGCGACGCCATCGGACGAGAGGGCGCCGGTGTGAGGGATCAGGCGGCGAGCAGGTCGCCGAGGGTGGCGAGCGCCAGCCAGAGGTCGACGAACCGGGTGTGGAGCGGGGCCGCGGCCAGGCGGATGACGTCGGGGGCCCGGTGGTCGACCACCACGCCGCGGTCGAGGAGCGCGTCCACGAGGGTGGCGGCCTGCGGGTGGCGGAGGGCCAGATGCGATCCGCGGCCGGCCGGATCGCGGGGCGTGATGACGGTGACGCCGTGGTCGGCCAGCCCGTCGGCGACCTCGATGGCGAAGTCGATCTGGCGCTGGCTCACCTGCCGGATCCGGTCCAGGCCGGCCTCCTCGGCGAGCGCCACCCCGTGATCGACGGCGAGCAGGCCGGCGACCGGTGGGGTGCCGACGACCAGCTGGCGGGCGTCGCCGGCGGGGACGTAGTCGTCGGTCAGGGCGAACTGGTCGGCCTGGCCGAACCAGCCGTGGAGCGGCTGGAGCAGCGATGCGTGGCGGCGGGCCCGGTAGGCGAAGGCCGGCGCGCCGGGTCCGGCGTTCAGGTACTTGTAGGTGCAGCCCACGGCGAGGTCGGCGCCGAGGCCGTCGAGGTCGACGGGCAGGGCGCCCACGGCGTGGGACAGGTCCCAGAGCACGAGGGCTCCCTGGGCCTGGGCCGCCTGGGTCACGGCGGCCGCGTCGGCCAGGGCCCCGGAGCGGAACCGCACCAGCGAGGCCACCACCACCGCCACCTCGCCGTCGGCGCACGCCTCGGTCACGGTGGCCGCGGTGACGGGCCCGTCGGGTCCGTCGCTCCCGACCATGCGCACGGCCAGCCCGCGGCCTGCGGCCTGGGCCCGCACCGCGTAGCGGTCGGTCGGGAACTCGTCGACGGCCAGGGCCACGGCGGTGGCCGCGGGGCGGGCGTCGAGGGCGGTGGCCACCAGCTTGTGGAGCTGGAGCGACGTCGAGTCGCCCACCGCCACCTGTCCGGGTCCCGCCCCCACCAGCCGGCCGAGGCGGTCGCCGACCCGCACCGGCAGGTCGAGCCAGTCGTGCCAGCCCTCGACCTTCTGCCCGCCCCAGCCCTCGCGGACGAAGCGGGCCAACGCCTCCTCGGTGGCGCGGGGGAGCGGGCCGAGCGAGTTGCCCATGAGGTACGGCCGCTCGTCGTCGAGCCCGACGAACCGCTCGCGGAACCCCGCCAGCGGGTTCCCCCGATCGAGCTCCTCGGCCGTCTCGCGGGTGGTCAACCTCAGCTGGTGCCGTGCTCGTGGTTGCAGAGGTGCGTCTCGCCCGGCTTCACCTGGCCGGCGCCGACCCCCTCGAGGGCGGCGAAGGGACCGCACGGGTGGGGCTCGATCCAGACGTGGATCATGGGCGTGGGGTCGAACTTCTGGAGCGGCGGCTCGCAGGTGCCGCCGACCTCGGTGATGCCGGCCACCCGCGGCTGGTCGCCGGTGGTGAAGCAGAGGTCGTCGTGGATGTGCCACTGGGTCAGCGGCCCGCCCAGCTCGGGCACGGCGTCGAGGCTGGTGCCCCTCGGCATCATGAACATGGCCGACACCAGGCGGCGGCCGCCATCGGTGGTGTCGTACACGAGCGACTCGGGGGCATCGGGATCGAGGATCCGGCCGTCGTCGATGAGGTCCCAGTTGATGAAGTGCTCGTGGCCGGTGCCGCCGTCGCCGATCGACTTCCAGCCCTGGGCCTCGGCCACCGCGGAGTCGGCGAACTGCGGGAGCTCGATGAGCGTGATGGCGACCAGGTTCTCGGCCGCCGCCTGCTGCTGGGGCGTGACGCCCTCGACGCCGCTGAAGTCGATGGGCAGCGCCGGGTCGTAGGCCCGCGTCGGGAGGTCGACCGGCTCGGCGTGCTCCTCGCCGTCGGCATGGTCCTCACCGTCGGCGTGATCATCGCCCTCGGCGTGGGCGGCGGCGTCCTCGGTGGCGCCGCCGTGGCCGTGGCCGGCGGTCTCCTCGCCGTGGCCGCCGGCGTGCGAGTGCGACCCGGCGGCGACCATGGCCGCCACGCTCACGGCCGCCACCACGACGGCGGCGACGCCCTGGAGGGCGAAGGAGGGAAGCGCCAGGCGGTGCCGGGACGGGCGCGGGGGGCCGAGCAGAGCGGTGAGGAGCGCCCGGCCGCACCCGATGGCGGCCAGGGCGGCGAGGAGGGCGGCGGCGCCGTCGGCCCGCTGGATGTCCTCGGCCTGGTCGAGCCCGGCCACGAACCCGATGCCGACGGTCTTGGCCAGGACCCACCCGACCAGGGCGGCGCCCGAGACGGCGATGCCGGACAGCGCCACCAGGCGCCCGCCCCGGGTCAACGCCAGCGCACCCCACCCCAGCTGCAGGGCCGCGATCGCGGTGAAGGCGATCACCGCCGAGCGGTGCTCGCTGTGCACGCCGATGGCGGCGGCGTGGATGGCCCCGGCCCCCAGCGACGCCATGCCGGCCAGCACCAGCGGGGCGGGCCGGGCTTGCGGGGCGGCCTCGTCGGCCGTCGGGGCCTCGCCTGCGATCTCGTCCACGATCTCTCCTCGGGTCGGCCCCCAGGCTACGTGGGTGTGACCCCCGTCGCCCTGTCAGGAGAAGTCGGGCTTGCGCTTGGCGAGGAAGGCGGCGATGCCCTCGCGGGCGTCGGGGGTCTGGGTGGCGGCGGCCATGACCTCGACGGCCAGGGCGTAGGCGTCGTCCTGGGGCCGCCCGACCTGGGCGTAGAACGCCTGCTTGCCCAGGCCCTTGGACGCCCGCCCGCCGCGGGTGGCGCGGGCCAGCAGGTCGGCCACTTCGGCATTCAGCTCGTCGTCGGGCACGCACCGGTTGACGAGGCCCCACTCGGCGGCGGTGGCGGCCGGGATCACGTCGCCCGTGAGCGCCATCTCCAATGCCCGCTTCGACCCGACGGCCCGGGCCACGGCCACCGCCGGGGTGTGGCAGAACAGCCCGCCCCGGCCGCCGGGCAGGGCGAAGCCGGCCGACTCGGCCGCCACGGCCAGGTCGCAGGTCGCCACCAGCTGGCACCCGGCCGCCGTGGCCAGGGCGTGGACGCGGGCGACCACCGGTTGAGGGATGCCCTGCACCGCCTCCATCAGGTCGGTGCACGTGCGGAACAGGTGGCGGGCGGAGGCCAGGTCGACGTCGGCCATGTCGGCGAAGTCGTGCCCGGCGGAGAACACGGGCCCCTCGGCCGCCAGCACCACGCCCCGGGCGTCGGACCGACCGACGTCGCGGAACGCCTCGGTGAGTGCCTCCAGCACCTCCAGGGCGAGCACGTTGCGGCGCTCGGGTCGGGTGAGGGTGATGGTGGCGACGTCGCCGTCGCGCCGGACGGACAGGGCATCCACGGGTCCACGGTCCCAGGGGGCCGGGACCAGGTCAAGGTGCCCCTACAGTCAGACCCATGGCTCATCGGTTCGTCGTCATCGGGGGAGGACCGGCCGGCAACCAGGCCGCCACCACCGCGGCCCGCCTCGGCGCCCAGGTGACGATGATCGAGCGTGACGTGATCGGCGGCGCCGCCCACCTGCGGGACTGCATCCCGTCGAAGGCCATGATCGCCACCGGCGGCGCCATGGACGACCTGCGCAAGGCCCCCGGCATGGGTCTCGTCTCGGTGGCGCCGGCGCTCGACCTCGACGCCCTCCGGGTCCGCATCGAGGCCATCGAGGACCGGCTCGAGCACTCGGTGTCGAGCCTCCTCGACAGCCAGGGCGTGCGCACGATCGCCGGCACCGGCCGGCTCGTCGGCCCCCACCAGGTCGAGGTCACCCCCAACGACGGCGGCGCGGCCGAGGTCCTCGAGGCCGACACGGTCGTGCTCTCCACCGGCAGCCGCCCCCGCCTCCCCGCCTTCGCCCCGATGGAGTCGGACCGGGTCCTCACCACCCGCGACGCCTACCCGCCCGACGTCTTGCCCGAGCACCTGGTCGTGATCGGCTCGGGCGTCACCGGCGTGGAGTTCGTCCACATGTTCTCGGCCTTCGGGTGCGACGTGACCCTGATCGTCAGCCGCCAGCAGGTCCTGCCCCAGAAGGACCCGGAGGTCGCCGCCGTGCTGGAGGACGACTTCCTCCGCCGGGGCGTGAAGCTGTTCAAGGGAGCGCGGGCCGAGGGCATCGACGTCACCGACGAGGGCATCGCCGTGCGCTGCGACGACGGCCGGGTCGCCCGGGGCAGCCACGCCCTGCTGTGCATCGGCTCCATCCCCAACTCGGAGGAGCTGGGCCTCGACACCGTCGGGGTCGACACCGACGGCGGCTACGTCGTCGTCGACCACAACTGCAAGTCGTCGGTGCCGCACATCTACGCCGCCGGCGACCTGTCGGGGAAGCTGCCCCTGTCGTCGGTCGCGTCGATGCAGGGCCGCAAGATCGCCGAGCACGCCCTCGGGCTCCACGCCGGCCCCCACCGCCACCTCGACTACGAGAAGGCGGCGTCGGCGATCTTCACCGATCCCGAGATCGCCGACGTGGGGCTGGCCGAGGCCGACGCCTTCTCCGCCGGCCGCAAGGTCCGGGTCACCAAGGTGCCGTTCTCGGCGTCGGCCAAGGCCCTGATCAACGACGACCCCCGCGGCTTCGTCAAGATCATCTCCGACCCCTCCACCGGGGTGGTCCTCGGCGGGTCGATCGTGGGCCAGCACGCGGCCGAGCTGATCTCGGTCCTAGCCCTCGCCGTCACCGCCGGGCTGCGGGTCACCGACATCGTCGAGAGCCTCCTGGTCCACCCGGCCCTGTCGGAGTCGCTGGCCGACGATCGAGCCGCCAAGGACCACGCCGGTGGCAGGGTCGGAGACGATCTTCACGAAGCCGCGGGCGTCG
>DASVEC010000373.1:0-6687 GCA_036380755.1 Iamia sp.
CGCCGACGACGCCGTGGTCGAGTTCGTGGGGCCGCCGGTCGGCCCCTTCGAGGGGCGGGAGGCCATCGCCGCCGCCTACGCGGCCATGCCCCCCGACGACACCATCTCGATGGTCACCGCCCCCACCGTCGACGGCGACGAGACCGTCGTCCCCTACCGCTGGGACGCCACCGGTGCCACCGGCACCATGCGCCTCACCGATGCCCCCGACGACCGCCTCGCCCGCCTCGTGATCACCTTCGACTGACGGTCGGTCAGTCGGCGCGCTCGGTGGGCGGGCTGGGGCGCTCCTCGGCGTCGTGGCCGGGGGTGAGGTCGTCGACGTCCGCCAGGCGGAGCGGGGTGAAGGGGCCATCGGCCGCGGCCGACGTCGGCTCCATCACGACGCACAGGTGGTCGCCGCCCTCGTCGAGGAGGGCGATGCGGCGGCCGACGATGCGCCGGGGGACGTCGACCAGCAGGGGGACGCCGTCGGGGCCCTCCTCCCAGGGGCAGCGGGCGAGCTTGTCGACGTCGTCGCCGCTGAGCGTCCCGAACAGCACGGCCAGGTCGCGCTGGTCGGCGGCGAGGAAGTGGACGGCGAGGGTCGAGGCCTGGCGGACGATCCGGCCGGTGTGGTTCGCCTTCGACAGCCAGAGGCAGTAGCGCTGCGGGTCGATGCTCGACTGGGAGTGGAAGCCGACGAGGCAGCCGGCCCGCTCGCCGTCGTGGGCGCTCGTGACCACGACCATGCCCGGGTCGAGCGAGGCGGCGATGAGGTCGAAGGCGTCGTCGGTCACGGTTCCGTCCTGGTGTAGCGGAGGTAGAGCGAGCCATGGGCCTCGGCCACGTGGCGCAGGGCCATGGGGGTGAGGCCGGCACCAGCGGGCGTGACGCTCACCGGGAGCGGGTCGCCGCCCAGGACGGGCGCGATGGTGAGGCAGAGCTCGTCGAGCAGCCCGGCCGCCGCCACCTGGCCCAACAGCGTCGGCCCGCCCTCGCAGAGGGCGAGGCGGGCGCCGTAGCGCTCGTGCAGGGCGTCGACCGCGACGGCGGGCTCGACCGCGGCCTCGGCCCGGGCGACGAGGACCGGGTCGGCGGCGGCGCACGTGACGACGACGGGCCGGACGGCCGCGGCGACACCCCCCACGCCACTCGCATGCTCGCCGGCGCTGGCGAAGAGCGGCAGGTCCCAGTCGAGCCGCAGCGACCGGGACACGACGGCCAGCGGCGGCGGGCCCGGACGACCCGCCTCGACCCGGCGGGCGGTGAGCGCATCGGTCAGGCGGACCGGCCCGTAGCGCTCCCGCCGGGCCGTCTCGGCCCCCACCAGCACGACGTCGGCCAGCGCCCGCATGGCCCGGAACAGCTCGGCGTCGGTGTCGTCGGACAGGACCCCCACCCGGCCGCCGACCGCGGCGGTGCCGTCCAGCCCCCCGACCATGTTGGCCATCACCCACGGGCGGTCCGCCGGGACGTCCCGCTCGACGTCGTAGAGGTCGAGCAGATCGTCGACCGGACGGGCCGGCCCGAGCAGGTGCATCGACCCGGTCTACCCCGAGGGGTGTGGGTCAAGCGGGGGCGACGGTGACGGGGATGCCGTTGACGGCGGCGTTGCCGCTGGGGACGTCGACGAAGGTGCCGGGCGAGAGGATGTTGCTGTTCACGCCGGCGTGCTCGGAGGCGATCGACGTGCGGGTGCCGGGCTTGTCGTGGCCCCATCCGTGGGGGAGCGAGACCACGCCGGGGCGGATGTCGGCGGTGAGCTCGACGGGCACCTCGATCGACCCGGCCTCGGACGCGACCGTGGCCACCCCGCCGTCGACGAGGCCGTAGCGGTCGGCGTCGGACGGGTGGATCTGCAGGGTGCAGCGGTCCTTGCCCTTCACCAAAACCCGCACGTTGTGCATCCACGAGTTGTTGGACCGGAGGTGCCGCCGGTTGACGAGGACGAGGTCGTCGGGCTCGCGGTCGAGCCGCTCGGCCAGGCGGGGCAGGTCGGCGGTGATGTAGGGCGGGGCGAGGACGACCTGGCCGCCCGGGACGGTGAGGATCTCCGCCAGCTGCGGCACGTTGGGCCCGAGGTCGACCCCGTGGGGCTGCCTCTTCAGCCGCTCGAGCGTGAGCCCGTCGGGCACCTCGCCGTAGCGATCGCCGAACGGCCCCGAGCGCAGGGTCAGGTCGAGCAGCCGCTCGGGCCCGCCCTCGGCGAAGAGCCCGTCGGCCTCGTACTGCGCCCGGACGGCCGCGCCGTCGATGCCCCTCGTCGACGCCATGACGTCGAAGTAGCCGTCGTCGATGGCGGTGACGTCGGCGGTCGCCGCGTCCTGGCCCAGGCAGGCGCACGCCAGCCGGATGAGGATCTCCCACTCCAGCGGCCGCCCGGCCGCCGGCGGGAAGATCGCCGGCGACCAGTTGGCCCCGCTGCCGACGGCGAAGTTCCAGATCAGGTCGTCGTGGTGCGGCTGCTCCAGGGGCGACAGGCCGGGGAGGATCACGTGGGCGTGGCGCGTCGTCTCGTTCATCCAGTTGTCGACGCTGATCATGCAGTCGAGGCCGGCGAGGGCCTCGTCGAGGCGGTCGCCGCCGGGCGTCGACAGCACCGGGTTGCCGGCCACGGTGAACAGGGCCCGGATCCGGCCCTCGCCCGGCGTGGCGATCTCCTCGGCCAGGCACGACACCGGGACGTGACCCAGCACCTCGGGCGCACCCCGCACCCGCGTCCGCCACCGCCCGAACTCCGGCCTGCCGCCCTCCAGCCCCGGCATCGGGAGATCGGTGACCGACCACGCCGCCGGGCGGGGGAACATCGACCCGCCCTCGGCGTCGAGGTGGCCGGTGATGGTGTTGAGCACGTCGACCAGCCACGAGGCGAGGGTGCCGAACTCCTGGTTGCAGGTGCCGATGCGGCCGTAGACGACGGCCCGGTCGGTGGTGGCGAGCTCCCGGGCGAGGGTCCGGATCCGGTCGGCCTCGATGCCGGTCACGGCCGAGACCCGCTCGGGCGTCCAGTCGGCGACGAGCCGCCCGACCTCCTCGACCCCGTCGACGAGGCCCTCGGCCGGACCCAGCCGGACCAGGCCCTCCTCGAACACGACCTGGCAGAGGGCGAGCAGCAGGGCGGCATCGGTGCCGGGCGTGATGGCGAGCCACTCGTCGGCCTTGGCCGCGGTGCCGGTGCGGCGGGGGTCGATCACGACGACCTTGCCGCCCCGGGCGCGGATGGCCTCGATGTGGCCCATCACGTCGGGACAGCTGAGCAGCGACCCCTGGGACGCCGCCGGGTTGGCGCCCATCACCACCAGCAGGTCGGTGCGGGGGATGTCGGGCACCGGGATGCGCCACATCCCGCCGTACATGAGGTGGGAGCTGACGTTCTTGGGCCACTGGTCGACGGTGCCGGCGCTGTAGATCATCGGGATGCCGGACATCCCGATCAGGATCCCGACGTAGCGCCCGAGGCTGAAGGCGTGGGCCAGCGGGTTGCCGACGTAGGCGGTCACGGCCTCGATCCCGTGCTCGGCGATCACCGGCGCCAGGAGCTCGGTGCAGCGGTCGAACGCCTCGGCCCAGGTCGCCTCGCGCCAGGTGTCGCCCTCGCGGATCATCGGCACGCGCAGGCGGTCGGGGTCGTGGTGGAGATGGCCCAGCGTCGTGCCCTTGGGGCAGATGTGGCCCTTGCTCCAGACGTCCTGGCGGTCGGGGCGGATGAGGACGACCTGCTCGCCCTCGACGTGGACCTCGAGCCCGCACATGGCCTCGCACAGCGGGCAGGTGCGGTGGTGGATCGTCCGTGCTTCCGTGTCGACCGTCACCCGGGCGACCTTACACTCAGGTCGAGATGTGTAAAGCCGGGACCAGCCGGCGGTGGAGGTAGGCCCGCAGGTCGGCGTCGGTGCGGTGGTGGGAGCCGTCGTCGACCATCAGCGAGACGACGAAGCGCATCACCGTCTCGGCCACCTCGTCGAGCTCGTCGGCCAGCTGCGGCTCCCACCGGACGAGCGGCTGGAGAAGGGCGCGGGACACCTCGACCGACTCGGCCGCCAGGGCCTGACCCGGTCGCACCAGGCCGACGAGCGACGCCGACGGGTCGCCCCGGTACTCCCGCACGGCGGCGACGACGGTCTCGACGACGAACTCGGCCCCGCTCGTGGAGGTCGCCTCGGCCTCGGCCACCACCCGTTCGCTGATGCGCTGGGCGGCCCGGCCCGCCACCTCGACGAAGAGGTCGTCCTTGGTCCCGAAGTAGGCGTAGACGGTGGGCCGGCTGACCCCGGCCTGGATCGCCACCTCGCTGATGGTGGTCTTGGCCCACCCCAGCCGGACCAGGCAGTCGACGGCCGCGTCGACGATCCGCTCCCGTGTCTCCACGGCGTCAGCCTGCCACGGACCCTGTAGTCTTCCGTCCCGACAGGAAAAGGGAGGATGAGGTGCGGGACGGGGTCGACGTCGTCATCGTGGGGGCCGGTGCGGCGGCGACGCTGCTCGCCACCGCCGTGCGCCGATGTCGGCCGGAGGCCACCGTCGCCGTGGTCGGCACCGGCCACCGCCCCGGGCGCGGCGTCGCCTACAGCACCACCGACGACCAGCACCGGATGAACGTCCCCGTCCGGCGGCTCTCGGTCGACGCCGACGGCTCGGACCACCTGGCCCGCTGGTCGGGCGCCGATCTCGACGACTACATCCCTCGCTCGCGCTACGGCACCTACCTGGCCGAGCAGCTCGCGACCTCCGGCGCCACCGTCATCGACGGGCTGGTGACGTCCCTCTCCCTCCCCCGAGCTGGCGTGGGGTTGGGGGACGGGCGGGTGGTGGAGGCTGCTCACGTCGTCCTCGCCACCGGTCCCCCGCCGGGCCCGGGACCGGTGGCGCTGCCGGAGCACCCCCGGGTGGTCGCCGACCCGTGGACCGCCGACCTGGCGGCGCGGGCCGCGGCCGCCGGGGACGTCCTGGTGCTGGGCTCGGGTCTGACGATGGTCGACGTGGCCCTGACGGCCACGGCGGCGGGGGCGACGGTCACCGCCCTGTCCCGCCACGGCTGGGTGCCCCGAGCCCATGCCCTCCACCGCGAGTCCCCGACCGAGGGGTTCCCCGTCCCGGCCGGTCCGCTCACCGCGGCCCGGGTGCGCCGGCTGGTCGTGATGTACGGCCGCACCGAGCCGGCGGGGTGGCCGGCGGCGATGGATGCCATGCGGGACCGGGCCGACGACGTCTGGGCCCGGCTGCCCGAGGTCGAGCAGGCCAAGCTCCTGCGGCGGGGCCTGAGCGCCTGGACGGTGCACCGCCACCGCATGGCTCCTGCGGTCGCCGATCGTTTCTCGTCGCTCGCCCGGCGGGGCCTCATCCGGGTCGAGCGGGGCACGGTCGTCGAGGTCACCGCCGACGACCGGGGCGCCACGGTGCGCACCCGGGACGGACGGAGCCACCGCGCCGGGCTGGTGGTGTCGTGCACGGGGCCCAGCGCCGACGTCGGCCGCACCACCGACCCCCTGCTCCGCCATCTGCTCGACACCGGCATCGCCGCCCTCGGCCCCCATCGCCTCGGTCTGGCCGTCGACCCCTGCGGCGCCCTCCTCGGCCCCGACGGGCGCGCCCGCCAGGGCCTCTACGCCCTCGGCCCGCTGCGCAAGGGCACCCTCTTCGAGACCACCGCCATCCCCGAGCTCCGCGCCCAGGCCCAGGCCCTCGCCCCCCTCCTGGCCCAACCCCGCGAGGTTTGAGCGATTCGCCCTACCAGGCAGGGTGAATCGCTCAAACCTCGCGTTGGGTCAGCGGGGCTCGTCGCCGCGCAGGGTCACCCGCTGGATCACCCGGTGGGCGGAGCCGAAGTCGCCGACCACCGAGTGCTGGGTCGCCCGGTTGTCCCAGAAGCCGACGTCGCCGGCGCCCCAGTGGTAGCGCACGGTGAACTCGGGCCGGACCGCGTGCTGGTGGAGGAAGGCGAGCAGGGCGGCGCTCTCGGCCGGCTCGAGCCCCACGATGTGGCTGGTGAAGCCCGGGTTCACGAACAACGAGCGGGCGCCGGTCTCGGGGTGCGTGCGCACGACGGGGTGCTCGGTCGGCTCGAGCTTCGTCAGCGTCTCGCCCTCCCAGCGGCCCTCGCCGACGGCGTCGAGGATGCCCTTGAACTGGGCCCTGCCGTCGTGCACCGCGGTGAGGCCGGCGAGGAAGTCCTGGAGGGTCGGGCTGAGCGCGGCGAAGGCGGCCTCCTGGTCGGAGAACTCGGTGTCGCCACCGGCCTCGGGCACCTCGACGGCCCGCAGGATCGATCCCAGCGGCGGCCGGGCCACGAAGGTCACGTCGGTGTGCCACGACACGCCCCGGTTGCGCGTCGCCACGTCGCCGTAGCTGGCGTAGAGCTCGCGGGCCGCGGTGTAGTCGATCTCGAACACCTCGGGGTGGCCCTTCACACCGGGGATGACCGGGTGGCCCTCGGTCGGCTCGCCGAAGCGGCGGGCGAAGGCGATGTGCTCGTCGGGGGTCAGGTGCTGGGCCGGGAAGAAGACGACCTTGCGGTCGAGCCAGACCTGCCGCACGGCGGCGACGGTGGCGTCGTCGAGCGTGCGGACGTCGAGGCCGCGGATGACGGCGCCGATCGAGGCCGAGAGCGGTTGGACGTCGAGGGCGGGGAGATCGGTGGTGGCGTTCTCGAGGAGGGTCATGGCCGGTCCTTTCAGAGGGTGTGCTCCACGCCGAGCTCGGCGAGGA
>DASVEC010000374.1:0-6031 GCA_036380755.1 Iamia sp.
GAAGAGGCGTCGCATCGCCGGTGCTCCGTCGGCATATCCGGTCGCATCGCGATCGCACTATCAACCAACGCCCAGATCACGACGCGCGACTGCTAAGAATCGTTGGTACAAAACCTCGACTGTCGCCTCACGATGAGCGGCAGGTCCGCCGACGTTGAACAGATCGAACATCTGCTCATAGAGCATCTTGAATGCTTCGGAGACATCGGGCTGGAAGTAGAGGTCGAGTCCCGTGAGTGTCGCCCAGAACTTCTGGACGAGTTCGGCGTACTCGTCTTCCTCCATCGTGTCATCACGCAGGTAAGGCGGGGTCATCATGGTGTTGTAGACAGCGACTACCTGGCTCAACACCTCGCGCCTATGGTCGAACAGGCGAGCGTCTCGATCTCGGTGACGCTCGGATTCGAGCGAAAGCCCCGTTCGCCGGTCTTGAGCCTCCCGTTCTAGCGAGGCTTGCCGATCGCTGCGCGCCTGCGTGATCAACACCCCACCGAGTGTGCCGATCACGCCGACTGCCGCCGTGGCGAGTCCGATCACGGCTGCGTCCACGATCCGAGCCTATGCGGAGGGGCTGGGGCGCTTGGTTCCTTGTACGGGCCCGATCCGTCGCCAGGCTCGCTAGGGCATTGAGATCGCTCGGGCGCAGGTGGAGCGTCTGGACAAGAGCGCAGCTACACGTGGGCACCGAATTCGCCAGCCGAGCCAACCTGTCGTGCTCGAAGGTGTTCGAAGAGCAGTGGTCAGGGGTGCTCCGCCTCTCAACGGCGCCGGAGCCAGGTGGTGGAGCCTTCGGCCATGCCCTTCATCTTGGGGGCATCGGCGAGGGGGGCGACCAGGAGGGCGGTGTCGGCGGGGAGGTGGTGCTTGAGAGCGTGGTACACCTCGGACCGGGTGGCGGGGGCGTCGAGCAGGAGGAGGCCGGGGCGGAGCACGATGGCGTCCTCCCAAGGGCCCTCGGCGTCGGCGCCCACGGAGCCGGTCTCCTCGTAGGCCAGGTACAGCACGGGCCCGCCCTGCCCGGCCGGGGCGGCAGAGAACCGACAGCAGGTGAAGGTTCGGGTTGGGGGGACACCTGTGGGGGGTACGGTCGCCGACCATGCCGTCGTCAACGATCGCCACGACGACGAGCGGCCGGCCCACCCGCGACGAGACCAGGAAGCGGCTGCTCGACAGCGCCTACGCGACCTTCTGCGAGGTCGGCTTCCAGGCCGCCACGATCGAGGCGGTCTGCACCCGGGCCGGCTTCACCCGGGGCGCCTTCTACAGCAACTTCACCAGCCTCGACGAGCTCCTCCTCGCCCTGTGGGAGCGCACGGTGACGACCACCGCGGTCGCCATCCGGGCCCAGGTGGCCGCCATCGGGTCGGTCGACGAGCCCTTCGAGACCGCCCTCGCGGCCCTGATCGCCCTGGGTGCGCCCGATCGGGCGTGGTTCGTCATCAGCACTGAGTTCCTCCTCCACTCGCTGCGCACCCCGGGCCTCGAGGAGCGGGTCGAGCACCACCGGGCCTTCTTCCGGGACGAGCTCGAGCACGGGGTCGAGGCCCTGATGGCGGCCGAGGGCCGACGTCCGCCCGACGGCATCGACGTCGGGACCTTCACCCAGCTGCTGATCGCCGGTCACCTGGGCTGCCAGCACCTCGCGGCCACGAGCATGGGGGCGGATCGCTTCACCGGCGACGTCGAGCTGGCCCGGGCGATGCTGCGGGCGCTGGTCGCCGGGTGCCCGCACGCCGTGGCGGTCGACCTGACCGTCTCCTGACGCCCGGGCGAGCCGGGATCAGGGCAGGGGGAACGGCAGCGACAGGGCCATCTCGACGTTGCGGTCCTCGACGCCACCCAGGCCGTAGAGGGGATCGACCCACTGGTCGTCGTTGGCCGCCAGCTCCCGGCTGAGCGACGCCAGCTCGAGCGGCGACCAGTGCCCGTCACGACGGTGGGCCACCCGCGGCGGGCCGTGGTGATCGATGACCGTGGCGATGATCGACGCGGTGCCGTCGCCGTTGGCGAACAGCTCGATGGTGCGGCCCTGCTGGCCGAAGTCGATGCCGCTGGCGGTGTTGAGCTCCCACCAGCCCCCGCCCTCGGTGCGGCGGTGGGCCCGCACGTTGTGGCGATGGGTGTGGCCGTTGACCCACAGCACCACGTTGGGGAAGCGGTCGAGCAGGGCGACCAGCTCGGGGCCGAGCGTGCGGGGTCCGGGATCGGCCTCGTCGTGGACCGCGTTGGTCATCGTCCACGACGAGTGGTGGCTGAGGAGGATGACCATTCGGTCCGGGCCGGAGCCGTCGACCCAGCGCCCCCGCTCGTCGCGGTAGCGGGTGTGACAGCGCTCGAGCTGGTCGGTCAGCCACGCCGTCTGCGCCGGACCCATGCCGCCCCCGTCGCCGTGGGTGTGGTTGCAGGAGTCGAGCCCGATGACCTGCAGGTGCGGGCCCTCCCACCGCGACCACCAGGTGGTGCCGTCGAGCACGTTGGCCTCGGTGAAGCCGTGCCCGATGGGGCCCGGCCCCCGGGCGCCCTCGGAACCGGAGTCGAGCAGCGTGGCCACGTAGTCGTCGGCCGCGACCGGTCGGCGGGCGTCGGGGTCGGCGGTGACTGTCTGGACCCACGGACCCCGCGCCGTCCGGGCCCAGCGCGCCGGGTCGCCCTTGCTCCGGGTGGCGACGGCCAGGGCGCGGGTGAGGCCGGCGGCGCCCACCGGCTTGCGGTCGGTGTCGACGAGCATCGAGCCGAGGAGGTCGAGCCGGGCGCCCCGGGTGGGGCCGAACGAGCCCTGGAAGATGAGGTCGTGGTTGCCGAAGACGGCGAGCCAGGGCACCGCCAGACCGACGGGCGCGAACGGGGCCACGCCCGCGTCGAGCACGCCGGGCAGGTGGGGGAAGCCAGCCCGCGACCGACGGTCCCACCCGGCCCGGTCGGGATGCCAGGCCCCCCGCCAGCCCGAGCGCTGCACCCCCTCGTAGCGACCGGGCGCCCCCGTGTTGGGCGTGACCTCGCGCCCGTCGAGGACGTCGATCCACCACCGCAGCTCGGCCGCACCCCGGTTGTCGACGTTGTCGCCGGTCTGGACGCACCACGCCATCGGCGCGCCGCTCAGGGGGCTGGTGGTGACGGCGTTGGTTGCGGCGACGAGCTGGTCGAGGACCTGGGTGGTGAAGGTCTCCTGGGGGCGGTGGCCGCCATCGGAGCCGGGGTTGGCCCAGCCGAAGGCGTCGCCGCCCTCCAGCCGCGAGGGCGACTGGGCGTCGCACACGTGGACGTCGGTGTGGTGGGCCACGTAGAGCAGCGACGTGCGGGTCGCGGCCCGGTCGTCGGCGGGGCGGGCGCCGAGGTCGTCGCGCAGGACGTGGGGCTCGCCCGGGGCCCAGTCGAGCCGCCGGTAGCGGGACGATCCGCCGAGGGGCCGGATGGTGGCGTCGAGCGTGGTGAGAACCTCGTCGGCCCGGGGATCGCTGGGGTGCCGGGGCACCGCCGGGGCCAGCCCCGACCGCCGGGCCGACACCGCCATCCGGCGGGACCGGCGGACGCGGGCGGGCAGCCCGCGCAGCGGGCTGTCGTCGTGGGCCGGCATGGCGTCATGGTGGCATGCGGTCGTCGTCGGCCCGGAGCCGGCGCGCTCGGGCGACGGTCAGATGCGGCGAGCGATGGCGACCACGGCGCCGCCCAGCAGGACGGCGGTGCCCACCACGATCAGGATCGGCCCCGCGCCCCGGCCGCCGCCCGGTGCGGCGGTATCCGAGGCGTCCTGGCCGTCGGCCGCGACCTCGTCGTCGCCGTCACCTTCGTCGCCCTCGCCGTCACCCTCGTCGCTCTCGTCGTCGGGTCGCTCGGCAGTGGCGGGCTCGCCCACCTCGGTGTCGGAGCCATCGGCTCCGCCGGCGCCGTCCGACGCGGCCGCCGGGTCGTGCCCGGCGCTCCCCCCGTCGTCGGTGGCGCCGGCGGGCGCCGTGCTCCCCGTCCCCCCGGTTTGGACCACGTCGTCCGCCCCCGCTCCCGGCGGGTAGGCGGGGCCGGGCTCGCCTGCCCCCGCCGGCCCGGCGAGCACGAGGCCCACGGCCAGGCTGGCCAGGAGGAGCAGGAGGGCGGTGGCCCCGATGCGGCGGGTGGTCACGGCGGTGACCGTACACCACCGAGAGTGACCGTGTCTAGAGTCTCACCACGGAGAGTGTCCGAATCTCCGGTACCGCCCAGGTCACGGCGCCGGAGCCGGGGTGGAGACGCCGATCCCGCCGAGGGTCTCGGCCCCGAAGCGGGCCTTCTCCCGGGCCAGGTCGAGCGGGCGGGGCCGGGTGTCCACCTCGCCCACCTCGGCGAGGCGATCGGCCGGCACCAGCCACGAGACCTCGAACTCGATGCCGTCGGGGTCCTGGGCGTAGAGGGCCTTGGTGGTGCCGTGATCGGACGCCCCGACGAGGGCGCCCTCGGCCCGCAGGAGGCCCTCGATCCGCTCCAGCTCGGCCAGCGTGTCGACCTCCCACGCCAGGTGGTAGAGGCCGACGGTCGACCGGCCGGCACCCGAGGGCCCGGCCCCGGCCCCGATCTGGAACAGACCCAGGTCGTGGTCGTTGGTCGATCCCGGGGCCTGGAGGAACAGGGCCTGGCCGGGGATCTCCACCACCGCGCGGAAGCCCAGCACGTCGCGGTAGAGGTGGGCGGTGCGCTCGACGTCGCGCACGTAGAGGACGGCGTGGTTCAGACGTTGGATCGGCATGGAACCCAGTGTACTTGCACGCGCAACGAGTTGGAAGGGGCGATCACCCCCGCCGACCCGACCCCGACCCGACAGGAGCAGCGTCGGGCCGGGATCGAGCGGGTGCGGTCACCGGACCGTGCCCGTGCGGCGCAGGACCAGACCGGCGACGAGCAGGAGCAGCCCGGCGGCGACGAGGGCTCCCAGGTTCTGTCCCGTCCGGGCCAGATCGGCGTCGGCGGCCAAATCGGTCAGGTCGGCCAGGCCGTCGTCCCGGAACCCCTCGATCAGGTCGCCGGGCAGGCCACCGTTGACGAGGTCGAACCCCTCGACGACGGGCACCAGCTCGTCGGTGGGCTCCTCACCGGGATCGGCGGGGTCCGTCGGATCGGTCGGATCGGTCGGATCGGTCGGATCCGTCGGGTCCGTGGGATCGGTCGGATCCGTGGGATCGGTGGGATCGACGGCGGTGGTCGAGCAGTCGGTGCTGGTGGCACCGAGGATGCCGGCCCCCACGCCGCACACGGCGATGGGGGTCTCGGCGCCGACGGTGGTCTCGCGGCCGTCACCGCCACCACCGGTCTCGGTGGCGGAAGCGCAGCCGGTCGTGGCGTCACCGGCGACGACGGCGTTCACGCCGCAGACCGAGATCGGAGCGTCCGCATCGGCGCCACCGACCTCACCGGTCGTCCCCGACGGGCCGGAGCCCGTCTCGGTCGACGCCCCGCAGCTCGTGGACGACGTGCCCTGGACACCCACGCCCACACCGCAGACGGACACGGGCGCATCGACATCGGCGCCACCGATCTCGTCGGTCGTCCCCGAGGGGCCGGAGCCCGTCTCGGTCGACGACCCGCAGTCGGTCGACGCACCCGAGTCCACGGCCACGCCCACACCGCACACCGAGACGGGTGCGTCCACATCGGCGCTCCCGACCTCGCTCGACCCACCGGCGGGGCTGCCACCGGTCTCGGTCGTGGTCCCGCACTCGGTGGCCGCACCGGCGACCACCGTCACCGACACCCCGCACACGGAGATCGGCGCATCGGCATCGGCACCGTCGACGGTGCCGTCGTCGGCCGAGCCCGAGGGATCGGCCCCGGTCTCGGTGGTGGTACCGCAGTCGGAGTCGGCGCTGCCGTCGACGGCGACGGTCACGCCACAGGCGTCGATGGGGGCATCGACGTCGGCGTCACCGACGGTGCCGTCGGACGACGGGCCGGAGCCGGTCGTCGTCGAGCCACCGCAGTCGGACTCGCCCATGGCGTCGACGGCCACGGTGACACCGCAGGCCGACACCGGGGCGTCGACGTCGGCATCGCCGAGGGCCTCGTCGTC
>DASVEC010000375.1:0-13396 GCA_036380755.1 Iamia sp.
GCCTTCAAGATGGCGGCCGGGTCGATGTCCCGCATGACCACGTTGGTGCAGCCGAAGTAGAGCCCGATCATCCCCCAGCCGGCGCCGGCGATGTGGAACGACGGCATCATGGCCAGGTTCACGCTGTCGGGGGTGAACCGCCACTGGTCGGCGATGCCGGTGACGGCGCCGAAGAAGTTGTCGTTCTTGAGCATCACGCCCTTGGGGAGGCCGGTGGTGCCCGAGGTGTAGAGCTGGAAGGCGATGTCGTCGCCCGTGGTCTCGACCGCAGGGTCCTCGGCGGGGTGGCCGCCGATCCAGTCGTCGAGCGACGGCCAGCGGTCGTGGGCGCCGATGGCGACGATGGTGTGGACCCGCTCGAGATCGCCCTCGATCGACTCGATGGCGGCGAAGAAGTCGGGGCCGACCACCACCACCTCGGCGCGGGCGTCGTCGATGATCTGGCGCATCTCGGGGGCAGCCAGGCGCCAGTTCACGGCCACGCTGACGGCGCCCAGCTTCGACAGCCCGAAGGTGACCTCGTAGAACTCGGTCCCGTTCTTCTCGATGTAGGCGACCCGGTCGCCGAAGCCGACCCCCGCGGCCCGGAAGGCCTGGGCCGCCTGGTTGGACCGGGTGTCGAGCTCGCCGAAGGTGACGGTGCGGTCGCCCACCTCCAGGGCCGTCTTCTCGGGCGTCGCCGCTCCGTGGACGCGCACGATGTCGGCGAGGCTGGCGATGTCGGCGGGGGCCATGGCGGTGCGCTCCTGGGTGTGGCGGCGGTCACGAGACGCCGCCATCACAGCACGTCCAGCCCGCAGACGCCCCCGCCGCTCCCCGAACTGGCGATCAGGGGTGGGAGGGGCTCGGGGGTTCGTCGAGCTCGAAGGCGAGCTCGTCGGGGTAGCACCAGTACCAGTCCTCGCCCGGCTCGAAGGACTGGATGAGCGGGTGGCCGGTGGCGGCGTGGTGGGCGGTGGCGTGCGTGTTGGGCGAGGAGTCGCAGCAGCCGACGTGGCCGCACTGGGCGCAGCGCCGGAGGTGCACCCACCGCCCGCCGATGGCCAGGCAGTCGGTGCACCCGTCGTCGCTGGGCGCGGCCCCGGTGATCGTGTCGAGGTGGGTGCAATCGGCCATCGCCCGACGGTACCGCTGCCCTACGGTGGCTGCCGTGAGCGGGGACGGGGCCACCTACGTCAGCACGGCCGAGGTGACCGGCGTGACCGGAGCGGTCGTCGCCGTCGACGTGATCCGGGCCTTCACCACTGCGGCCTACGCCTTCGCCGCCGGGGCCCGGGCCATCTACCTCGTGGCCGGGCTCGACGACGCCCTCGCCTTCGTCGCCGCCCACCCCGGCGCCGTGGCCATGGGCGAGATGGGCGGCCACCGCCCCGACGGCTTCGGCCTGTCGAACTCGCCGGCCCGGGCCCTGGCCGCCGACCTCGACGGCCGGTTGGTCGTCCAGCGCACCTCGGCCGGTACGCAGGGCGTCGTGGCGGCCGGGTCCGCCGACCGGCTCTGGGCCGCCTCGCTGGTGTGCGCCTCGGCGACGGCGGCGGCGGTGGAGGCGTCGGGCCTCGGCGTCCCGACCTACGTCATCACCGGCCGCTTCGACGACCGCGACGATCGTCCGGGGAAGGACGACGTCGCCACCGCCGAGCACATCGAGGCGATCCGCCTGGGCCTCGACCCCGATCCGGCTGCGGTGGCCCGGGTCGTCCTCACGTCCGACGAGGCGGCGCGCACCCTGACGCTCGGACCGGACCACGTCGACCCCACCGACATCGAGCTGGCCACCGCGGTCGACCGCTTCGCCTTCGCCATGGAGGTGACCCGGGACCCCGACGGCCTCAGGTTGGACCGCGTCGAGCCCTAGGTTCGGGCCATGGCTCACGAGGGACGTCTCCAGGACCGGGTCGCGGTGGTCGTCGGAGCGGGGCAGACCGCGGGCGAGACCGTCGGCAACGGGAGGGCCACGGCGGTGACGTTCGCCCGGGAGGGGGCGGCGCTCGTGCTGGTGGACCGGGATGGGGACTCGCTCCAGCAGACGGCGGAGATGGCGCGGGGCGAGGGGGCCGAGGTGGCGACGGTGGTCGCCGACGTCGCCTCCGACGAGGGCCCCGAGCGGATCGTCGCCGGCGCCCTCGAGGCCTTCGGGCGCATCGAGGTGCTGCACAACAACGTCGGTGTGGGCCTGGGCGACGGGCCGCCCCACCACCTGGCCGACGACGCCTACGACCGCATCATGGACGTGAACCTGCGGGCGATGTGGCGCACCTGCCGCGCCGCCGTGCCCGCCCTCCGGGCCACCGGCAACGGGGCCATCGTGAACATCTCGTCGCTGGCCGCCATCGCCGCCGCCGGCAACCTCACCGCCTACAAGCTGTCCAAGGCCGGCGTGAACGCCCTCACCCAGAACCTGGCCCTCACCAACGCCAAGCACGGCGTGCGGGCCAACGCCATCATGCCGGGGTTCATCGACACGCCGATGGGGGTCGACGAGCCGGCCCGAGCCCTCGACGCCGACCGGGCCGCCTACGCCGACCTGCGCGCCGGGCTGGTGCCGCTCGGCCGCCAGGGCACGGCCTGGGACGTGGCCCACGCCGCCCTGTTCCTCGCCTCCGCCGAGGCCGCCTTCGTCACCGGGGTCGTGCTGCCCGTCGACGGCGGCCAGTCCGCCCGGGTGGGCTAGGAGCGGGGCCGGACCGTCGCCCGGATGCCGCCCTTCGGCGACATGGTGGCGATCCCGGTGGGGTCGGGCTCGGGGTCGAGCGGGGTGATGTCCACCCGGCGCAGCAGCTCGGCCAGCGTGGCCCGGATCTCGAGCGTGGCCAGGGCGAAGCCGATGCAGCGCCGGGAGCCGCCGCCGAAGGGCACGTAGGCGTAGGGGGTGGGCTCGTGGAAGGTCGGCGAGCCGGGGATCCACCGCTCGGGGTCGAAGCGATCGGGATCGGGCCACACGTCCGGCAGTCGGTGCGAGACGTAGGGCGAGTAGGCGACGATGCTGCCGGCGGGGATGACGTGACCGCCGAAGGGGACGTCCTCGACCGCGTACCGGGCTCCGAACGGGCCCGGCGGCCACAGGCGCAGCGACTCCGACACGATCCCGTCGAGGTAGGGGAGGGCGGCCAGCTGGGCCACGGTGGGCGGTGCGTCCCCGAGGGCCCCGACCACCTCGGCCCGGGCCCGGTCCCGCACCTCGGGCCGGGAGAAGGTGGCGTGCACCGCCCAGGCCACGCCCGCCGTCGTGGTGTCGTAGCCGGCGGCGATCAGGCTCACGACCTGGTCGCGCACCTCCTCGTCGGTGAGGGGGTGGTCGCCGTCCTCCTGGGCGGCCACCAGCGCCGAGAGCACGTCACCGTCGTCGGTCGCCGCCGCCCGGCGGGCCTCGATCTCGGCGTAGACGATGGCGTCGGCGCGGCGCCGGGCGGCCATGGCCCGCCGGTAGGGCGTGCCCGGCCAGTCGTGGTCGAAGCGGGCCGCGGGCGAGCGGTTGACGTAGGCGATCGCCGCCTCGAGGTGCTCGCCGATCTCGTCGGCGCGGTCGCGCAGACGATCGCCGAACAGCGACCGGACCACGATCCGGCGGACGGCTCGACGCAGGTCCTGGGCCACGTCGACCGTGGCGCCGGGCTCCCACGCATCGATGACCCGCCCGACCTCGTCGAGGACGAGCGGCAGGTAGCTCTCGACCCGCTTGATGCCGAAGGCGGGCTGCACCAACCGGCGCCGGCGGCGGTGTTCGTCACCGTCGCTGACGATGAGGGCGGTGTCGCCGTCGACGGGGATCAGGAGGGCGGTGGCCTCCCGCCAGCGGAAGGAGGCGGTCCGCTCGGAGAGCAGCATCTCCTGGGCCGCGGCCCCGCAGACGAACACGTACCGGAGCGGGCCGAACCCGAGCTGGACGATCGGCCCGTGGCGCTCGTGCAGCCGCGGCATGGCCCGGTACGGCGCCCGCAGCATCGACGGGAGGACCCGCAGCGACTCGATCGGCCCCGGTCCCGGCAGCTTCGCCCGTCGCCCCATCGGGCCATCCTGCTCAGAACCCGCGCGGAGTGGCGAGTCGGAAGCTCGCCTCTCGTCGCGGTGGGGCGGGTTCTGAGCCCGATCTGGCCGGCTCCTTCGTCGCCGGCCAGACCGCCCGTATCGTCGCTGAGAGGCACAGCGCCGACTCAACGAACGCGTTCGACCCTGGTCGCACGGGCGCTGTGCCTCTCAGCCGGGCGGGCCCTGTCGCATCGGAGGCGACGGGCGACAGGTCTCAGGCCAGGGCGCGGGCGAGGCGGGCGGCGCCCTCGGCGAGGGTCGGCGGGTCGAGGGTGGCGAACGACAGGCGGATGGCGCCGGCCCCCTGCCCGTCGACGTGGAACACCGAGCCGGGGACGAAGGCCATGCCGTGCTCGATCGCCCGGGGCAGCAGGGCGTCGGTGTCGACGCCGTCGAGCGCCACCCACAGGAACATCCCGCCGGCGGGCTCGGCGAAGGTGGCCCGGTCGCCCAGCTCGTCCCGGAGGGCGGCGGCGAGGGCGCGCGCCCGCGCCTCGTACACGGGGACGAGGCCGGTGAGGTGGCGGTCGAACCACCCGGGCCGGCTCACCACGGTGGCGGCGAGGTGCTGCGACAGCGTCGGGGTGTGGAGGTCGGCGGACTGCTTGAGCTTGGTCGCCGCGCCCAGCACCGCGGCCGGGCCCACCATCCAGCCCAGGCGCAGCCCCGGGGCCAGCGTCTTGGAGAACGTCGACAGCCAGATCGCCCGATCGGTGAGCGTGATCATCGGATCGGGTTGCTCGCCGGCCCAGCGCAACGAGCTGTAGGGGTCGTCCTCGACGATGACGAAGCCGTACCGCTCGGCGAGGGCGGCGAGGTGCTGGCGGCGGGCGGTCGGCAGGGTCGTGCCGGTGGGGTTCTGGAGCGAGGCGCAGGTGTAGACGAGCTTGGGTCGCTCGCCCGCGGCCAGCTGCGCCTCGAGCGCCGCCGGGTCGAGGCCGTTGCCGTCGACCGGCACGGGCAGGACCCGGCACCCGTTGGCCTGCAGCACCTGGAGGGCGCCGAGGTAGCCGGGGCTGTCGGCGGCGACGGTGTCGCCGGGGTCGGTGAGCGCCCGCACCACCAGGTCGAGGCCCTGCTGCGAGCCGGTGGTGACGAGGACGTCGTCGGGGCCGACGTCGGCCACGCAGCGAGCGGCGACCCACTCCCGCAGGGCGGGCAGGCCCTCGGTGGTGGCGTACTGGACCGTGGCCGGGTCGGCCAGCAGCGTCTGCGCCGCCTCGGCCAGGGCGCCGGTGGGGAAGGTGTCGGGGGCGGGCAGCCCGCCGGCCATCGAGAGGATCCCGGGCTGCTCGGTCAGCTTGAGCAGGTCCCGGATGGCCGACGACCGCACGCCCTGGGCCCGCTGGGACAGAGCGATCGGTTCGGCCGGCATGGCCGCCCAGGCTGCCCGGGCGGGCGCACCCGGTCGAGGGCCAATTCGGTCCGGTTGGCCCTGCCCTGCGCTAGGGCAGGCGCTGGACGGTGCGCTCGTAGATCGCCACGACGTCGTCGGCCAGGGCGTCCCAGGAGATCTCCCGGCGGCGTTGCTCGGAGCCGACCCGGGCGGTCTCGAGCACGGCTGGCGTCAGGCCGTCGATGGCCGTGGCCACCGACGCGACCGTCTGCCCACAGGGGATGCCCCCGTCGCCGAGGGCCTCGACCAGGTAGCCCCAGTCGGAGCGGAGGGCGGGGAGCGCCAGCCCGGTGGCGTCGGCCGCCGCGCCCGTGGCCAACATCTCGCCGTCGGCGTCGAAGACCAGGGCCAGGACGTCGCAGGCGGCCAGCCGGGTGGCGTAGAGCGACCGGTCGACCTCCCGGTAGGTCTCGGCGGCGACGATGCGGGGGTCGTCGGGGACGGTCTCGGCGGCGTCGCCCACACCGAGCGACCAGCAGGCGAGCTGGACGTCGTCGCGCCCGCTGGCGGCCACCGCGTCGAGGACGACCTGAACCAGCTTCTCGGCCCGGGGGGCGCCGACGACGCCGATCCGCACGCCCCCGTCGGGCAGGGACGGCAACCCCAGCCGCGCCTCGGCGTCGGTGCGCGCCGGCAGGCGGTCCTGCCAGAGCCCGCCGAAGTGCCCGTGGGGGATGACGACGTGGCGCACGTCGGGCCCGAAGTCGTAGCGCGCCCGCATCACGCCCTCACCCCACGTCGAGTGGTGGATCACGGAGGCCACCGACGACGCCCAGGCCTGGTAGATCGGGTCGTAGACCTCGGGGTTCTTCTGGTGGGGCGTGAGGTTGTGAGCCGTCCAGACGACGGGGACGTCGGCGTCGGCGAGCTGGGCGATGATCCGCTCGTGCTCGGCGAGGTCGTCGAAGGCCAGCCACTCGGGCCAGTGGAGGTGGAGGAGGTCGACACCACGCAGGTGCGGGCCGCCCTTGGCCCGCCAGCCGACCGGGACCGACTGCGGCGTCGAGATGCCCCACAGGGGGGCCCGCAGCTGCCGGTCGTAGTGGTGCTGGGGCTCGGTGCTGGCCACCCGCAGATCGGGCGTCACCCGGACCCGGTACGACAGCTCGGTGGCCGGGTCGAGATCGATCTGGTGGACCCGGCCGATCTGGCCGACGGGTGAGCGCCACTCGGTCAGACCGTCGGTCGTGATCGTGGCGACGGCGTGCGGGGTGGCGCACTCCCACTCGACCTCGAGCCGGCGGCCGGCGGGCTCGGGCACGGCCAGGCTCACCGACCGAGGGGCCGCGGCGAAGGTCAGGTGGTCGTCGAGCACCAGCGAACGGCCCTCGATCGAGAGGGTCGCGGTGCGCGTCGCCTCGAGCGGGGGGCCGGGGTCGTCGCCGTCGAGGCCGCGGCCCGACACCGGCAGCCCCTCCCAGGTCGCGGTGACCGAGCCGTCGGCGTGGGTGAGCGTCGCCGGTAGGCCGCCCGCGGTGTAGCGACCGAAGCCGGCGGTGACGAGCGGCGTCCAGCACGGCAGGTCCCGGTCGATCGGCACCTCCCACGTCCGTGGCTGGTGCGGCGCCGGCAGGTAGTGGCTGCGGGTGGTGCCGACGAAGGGCACGACCAGGTCCGCTCCGGGGCGGCGGACGGCCCACACGCCGGCGGGGCGGTCGTCCTCGAACGGCACCCAGCGATCGCCGGCGGGGTACGCCTCGGCCACCGGCGCCGGGCACAGGTCGGCGAGCGACGCCGGCACCCGCCGCAGGGCCTCGGCGGCGTAGCCCATCTTCCCCAGCAGGTCGAAGGTGAGCTGGAGGCGTCGGGCGGTGCCGCGGTAGCCGTCCTGGTTGCGGTACCGGTGGGCGGTGCTCACCGGGTCGAAGACGGACCACAGGGTCGTGGCCGCGTCGACGGCGCGGCGCAGCCACAGGGCCTCGTGGCCCGGATCGTGCCCGTCGGCCAGGGCGACCGACGCCAGCTCGAGCGTCAGCGCCGCAGACAGGTCGCCGACCGAGCGACCCCAGGCCACCGCCGAGCCGTCCCGGGCGCCGACGCTGCGGACCAGGCCCAGCGCCTGGCGCAGCCCGTCGGCCCACAGCGGGCCCAGCCGCTCGGCCAGGGGCTGGACGAAGAGCCAGACGTCGGCGGAGTAGATGTCGTAGCGGCCGATGCGGTCGTTCGAGTCGTCGAGGGCGCCGTAGGCGTTCTCGCCCAGGAGGTCGGCCAGCCGGGCCACCAGCCGGTCGAGGGTGGCGTCGTCGTCGACCAGCCCGAGGCGGAGCTGGCCCAGGGCGCAACGGGAGAGGACGCCGGCGTAGTTGCGGGGCAGGACGCCGGTGTCGAGCAGCTCGACCCAGTCCGAGCTGTCCACCGCCGTCACCAGCTGGTCGCGCTGGGCGTCGGTCATCCCCTCCACCAGGCGGTTGCCGGCGAAGGGGCCGTGGCGCAGCAGCGTCTCGGCGATCCGGTAGGAGAAGAAGGTGTGGGTCGACGACCCGTCGACCTCGCCCAGCAGGCGCACCAGGACCTCGTCGACGTCGCGGCCGTGCACCGTCGTCACGCCGGCCTCGGCCAGGTGGTGGAGGGTGAAGCAGATGTCGGCGCGCACGTCCGCCGCCACCTCGTGGCCGGCGTAGACCCGCGGCACCCGCCACCCCGGGAGCACCTCGTCGCGGAGGTCCTCGACGGTCCCCACCGTCTCGGCCACCAGCCAGTCGGCGAGGGCGGCGGGCGTGGTGTCGGTGGCGACGAGGGGCTGCTGGTGCACGGCGGGCGACCCTACCGGCGGCCACCCCGCCGGTCGGCCGACCGCGGGGCGATCTCGCCGTCGAGTAAACCCGAGTGGGGTCAGGCGGGTGTGAGGGGGTGTGACGATGGCGCTCAGCAGGAGCTGGCCCGACGGCGAGGATCGTCCGGCGGGGGCGTGGCCGGTGGCCGCCCCCGATCTCGACGCCCGGGCCGCCGAGGCGCGGACGTCGGGCTTCGAGGCCTTCTTCCGGGACGAGTACCCCCGGCTGGTCGCCCTGCTGGTGGCCGTGACCGGGAGCCGGCCGGTGGCCGAGGAGCTGGCCCAGGAGGCGCTCCTCCGGGCCCACGTCCGCTGGGACCGGATCGTGCGCTACGACCGGCCCGGCGCCTGGGTGCGGCGGGTGGCGCTCAACCTGGCCAGCCACCACCGCCGCCGGCGCCGCTCGGAGCAGAGCGCCGTCGACCGCCTCGGCCGGCAGCGCCCGGCCGAGCCCTACTCCTACGGCGACTCGGCGGGTGACGACTTCTGGGCCCTCGTCCGCCGTCTCCCGCCCCGCCAGGCCGCGGCCGTCGCCCTGCACCACCTCGAGGACCGCCCGGTCGTCGAGGTCGCCGCCATCCTGGGCTGCGCCGAGGGGACGGCGAAGGCCCACCTGCACAAGGGGCGCGCCGCGCTGGCCCGCCTGCTCGACCTCCCCGAGGAGTCCTGATGGATCTCGACCACCACGCCGCCGAGGCGGCCACCCTCCTCCGTGACGAGGTCGACGCCGAGGTCGATCTCGACACCGCCTACGGCCGCGTCCTCGCCGGTGTGAGCCGCCGCCGGGCGCGCACCGCCGGCGTCCGCATGGGTGTCGCCGCCCTGGTGGCACTCGTCGCCGTCGCCGGCCTCGCCATCGTGACCACCGCGGGCGCCGGGCCGGGCGACGACGGCCGGGCGCGGGGCCTGAACGGGCCCTACGAGGTCGGCTCCCAGGACGAGCTCACCGCCCAGGGCGCCGCCATCCTGGGCGGACTGCCCGACGGCCCGATCGACGGGCGGGAGTCGTGGCGGCTGCCGGTGGTGGCCGACCCCGCCTTCGACCTCAGCGAGGGCGACCAGGTGACGCTGTACGGCAAGGGGTTCGAGCCCGGCGAGCTGGTGGGCGCCGTGCACTGCTCGTCCGAGGCCGACACCGGCTCGGCCGGAGTGGGGGCGTGCGACCTGGGCACCCCGGACAACACCTTCGCCAACACCGTCACTGGCAACGCCCGCTTCGACGGCAGCGTCGTGATCACCGTTCCGGTCCGCCGCTTCATCACCACCCCCGAGCTCGGCCCCGTCGACTGTGCCTCGGCGGCCGAGCGCTGCCTGCTGGCCATCGGGGCGGCCGAGAACTACGACCGCTCGGGCGGCACCTACATCGACTTCGCCGACGCCCCGCCGTTCCCGGAGGCGACGTCGGTGATCGACCCGCCGGGGCCCTACACCGCCGGCCAGGAGGTCACGATCCAGGGCTCCGGGCTGGTGCCCGGGCGGCAGTACCAGGTCGAGCAGTGCGCGGGGACCGACCACTGCGCCTCGCTCTCGGTGGGCCGGGCCAGCGCCGAGGGGGTCTACGCGGCCACGGTGGCCATCGGCGCCGCCGTCGACGTCGACGGTGACGTCCGGGAGTGCGGCGACGACTGCACGCTGCAGGTCCGGGGCTTCGGCGGCCTGCCCGAGCAGACCACCGCCGTCCCCCCGCCCCCCATCCCGCTGGGCCCCATCGGTGGTGAGGGCGCGGTGGCCAGCGCCCCGACCACGACGACCCCGCCCGACCCGGCCGAGGCCATCCCCCCGATCGAGGAGGAGCCGCCGGTCACCGTCTCGCCCTCGACCGAGCCGCTGGACCCCGGTACCACGACGATCCCGGCCCCGTCCACCAGCATCCCGGCAACGACCGACTCCACGACCACCACGACCACGGCCCCCGGCTGACCCACCCCACCCCCCTCGAACTGGCGATCAGATTCCCCGAAGGGCGGGGGAATCCGATCGCCAGTTCGGGACAGGGCGGCCAGGATCGGGGCATGGGCGGCGAGGCGGAGGTGCACTGGGCGGACCCGGACGGGCCGACGGAGGCCGACGTCGAGCGGTTCGTCGTCGACGGCGTGCTCGGCGTCCGGGAGGCCTTCCCCCGCGACATCGCCGAGCTCTGCCGGGACGGCCTCCTGCGCGATGTCGGGATCGACCCGACCGACAGGAGCACGTGGACCCGGCCGGTCGTGCGGGTCATGGGTCGCGGCGGGGGACCGTTCTCCGAGGCGGCGATGGCGGAGCGACTGGGCCGGGCCACCGATGCCGTCGTCGGCCCCGGTCGGTGGGTCGAGCGCAAGGGCATCGGCACGTTCCCGATCCGCGTCCCGCACCCCGACGAGCCCGGTGACGACGGCTGGCACATCGACGTGAGCATCCCGCCCGACGACGATCCCGACACGGTCGACTACTCCCGCTGGGGCGTCAACGCCCGCTCCGACCGGCGGGCGCTGCTCTGGCTCATGCTCTTCTCCGAGGTCGGCCCGGACGACGCCCCGACCCGGATCCGGGTGGGCTCGCACCTCGAGCTCGCCCGCCACCTGGCCCCGACCGGCGACGCCACCACCACGCCGTACCCGCTCCCGCCGCTCGAGGACCTGCCGATCGCTCTCGCCACCGGTGCGCCGGGTGACGTCTTCCTCTGCCATCCGTTCACCGTCCACGCCGCCCAGCGCCACCGCGGGACGGTGCCGAGGGTGATCGCCCAGCCCGACGTGGCCTGGGCCGGTCGCCCCGACCCCGCCCGCCCGGCCGACGAGCGCAACGCCGTGGAGGAGGCCATCGCCCGGGCGACCTGCTGAACGAGGGGCGAACATGGGGCGATGGACGCAGAGACCGTCGACGCCGTCGTCATCGGGATGGGACCGGGGGGTGAGGACGTGGCCGGGCGGTTGGCCGAGGCCGGTCTCTCGGTGGTGGGCATCGAGGCCGAGCTGGTGGGGGGCGAGTGCCCCTACTGGGGCTGCATCCCCTCCAAGATGATGATCCGGGCCGCCGGGCTGCTGGCCGAGGCCCGGCGCATCCCCGGGATGGCGGGGACCTCGACCGTGACGCCGGACTGGGCGCCGGTGGCCGACCGCATCCGGGCCGAGGCGACCGACACGTGGGACGACACCGTCGCCGTCGACCGCTTCGTGGGCAAGGGCGGGCGCTTCGTCCGGGGTCGGGGTCGGCTGGTGGCGCCCGACCGGGTGGAGGTCGGCGATCAGGCCTTCGTGGCCCGGCGGGCGGTGGTGCTGGCGACGGGGACGGCGCCGGCGATCCCGCCGATCGACGGTCTCGCCGGCACGCCCTACTGGAGCAACCGGGGCGCGGTGCAGACGACGTCGGTGCCCGACCGCATGGTGGTGCTCGGGGGCGGGGCCATCGGCGCCGAGCTGGCCCAGGTGTTCGCCCGCTTCGGGTCGGCCGTCACCGTGGTCGAGGCGGCCGATCGGCTGCTCCCGCTCGACGAGCCCGAGGCCGGTGCCATCGTCGCCTCCTCGTTCGCGGCCGACGGGATCGAGGTGATCACGGGGGTGGGCGCATCCCGGGTCGACTACACGCATGTGACTGCGTCGGCGCCAGCCGACACCCGCAGGGTGGCGGGTGGGGTCGGCGGACGTGACGCCGTCTTCACGATCACGGTGGCCGACGGGCGCACCGTCGAGGCCGACGAGCTGCTGGTGGCCACCGGCCGGCGGGCCGACCCGGCCGGCCTCGGTGCCGGCGTGCTCGGGGTGCCCGACGACGCCCGCTGGATGCCGGTCGACGAGCACCTCCGGGTGGCCGACGGCGTGTGGGCCGTGGGTGACCTCACCGGCCAGGGTGCCTTCACCCACGTGGCCATGTACCAGTCGGCCATCGCCGCCGCCGACATCCTGGGCGAGGACCACGAGCCCGCCGACTACACCGCCCTGCCCCGCGTGACCTTCACCGACCCCGAGGTGGGCGCGGTCGGCCGCACCGAGGCCGACGCCCGCGCCGCCGGTCTCGACGTCGCCGTCGGCGTCGCCCAGGTCCCCGCCACGGCCCGGGGCTGGATCCACAAGGCCGGCAACGACGGCGTCATCAAGGTCGTCGCCGACCGGGGACGAGGCACCCTCGTCGGGGCCACCGCCATGGGCCCGAGCGGCGGCGAGGTCCTCGGCCTGCTGACGTTGGCCGTCCACGCCCGGGTGCCGGTCGCCGTCCTCCGCACGATGATCTACGCCTACCCGACGTTCCACCGCGGCATCGAGGACGCCCTCCGGGATCTCGACCTCTGAGCGCAGGGATCTGCGCTCGCATCCCGAAGTCATCGGGATGTCCTTCACCGCGTACGCGCTCTGCTCCCGCCGCCGTCGTCGGCGGGCGGCCCTGGTCGGATTGCTCGTCGCCGCCCTGGGGGCCTTCGGTTCAGGTGCCTCCGCACCGGCGGCGGGCGCGCCGACGTCGGCCCGGGTGTCGGAGACGCTGGCCGACCAGCTCCAGGGCGCCCGCGCCGGCGTGAAGCTGCCGGTGATGGTGCACGGCACCGACGTGGCCACCGCCCGCGGCGCGGCCCGGGCCAGCGGGTTGACCGTGCTGACCTCGTTCGACGGGATCGGCGTGGTGGTGGCCGCCGGGACACCGGCCCAGATCCAGTCGGTGCGCTCGCGGGCCGGCGTCACCTACGTCGAGGGCGACCAGCCCATCACCTTCTCCCTCGCCACGTCGGGCCAGGCGACGAGGGGCGACGAGGCCCAGGCCGGCGGTGTCCCCGGGGCGCCCGGCACCCCGCTCGACGGATCGGGCGTGAGCGTCGCCGTCATCGACTCGGGGGTCGACGGCACCCACCCGTTCTTCCAGGGCGCGGGCGGCAGCGCCGTGGTCCGCAACCTGAAGGGCCTCTGCGCCTTCGGCACGCTGATCCCCATCCCGGCCAGCTCGTGCTTCGCCGACCTGACCCTGCTCAACGACACCGACACGTTGTCGGTCGGCGGCCACGGCACCCACGTCGCCGGCATCGTCGCCGGGCGGCCGGTCACGACCACCGGCGCCGGCGCCCACCAGCTCGACGGCGCCGCCCCCGGCGCGTCGATCGTGTCGCTGTCGGTCGGCGCCGGCCTCCACATCCTCGGCGCCGACGCCGCCCTCAACTGGGTGCTGGAGAACCACGAGGCCCCGTGCGGCGCCGGCGTGAGCGCCGCGGTGTGCCCGCCGATCAAGGTCACCAACAACTC
>DASVEC010000376.1:0-8637 GCA_036380755.1 Iamia sp.
TCTCGCGGATCCCGAACGGGCGCAGCATCTCCTCGAAGTCGTCGACCTTGGTCGGGTGGCCCTCGAGCGAGAGCGTCAGCTCGTCGTGGGTGACCGCGAGGATCCGGCCCTCGAAGATCGTGACCAGCTCGACCACCTGGCCCCGGATGTCGGGAGTGGCGGCGACCGTGGCGAGGAGCAGCTCGCGCTCGACCGACCAGCGGGGGTCGAGCTCGCTGATCTCGATGACGTTGATCAGCTTGTCGAGCTGCTTCACGATCTGCTCGAGCGGCGACGACTCGACGTCGACCACGATGGTGATGCGGCTGAAGCCGTCGTCCTCGGTGGGGGCCACGGCGAGCGACACGATGTTGTAGCCCCGGCGGGCGAACAGGTTGGCCACCCGGCTGAGCACGCCGGAGCGGTTCTCGACCAGGACCGACAGGACGTGGTGGCGGACGTTCTCGCCCGGCCGGGCATCTCGGCGCGTCACGATCAGTTCCCGCCTTCGCCGGTCTGGACGCCGTGGCCGGCCTGGAAGGGCGGGACCTGGATCTCGTCGTTGGTCGTGCCCGCGGCGACCATCGGGAAGACCTTCTCCCGGCTGTCGGTGCGGAACTCGACCACCACGGGACGGTCGTCGACGTCGTTGGCCTTGTCGATGGCGGGCTGGATCTCCTCGGGCGACTCGACCCGGATGCCGATGCAGCCCATGGCCTCGGCCCACTTCACGTAGTCGGGCAGGTCGGGCGACAGGTACACCTCGGAGTAGCGCTCCTCGTAGAACATCTCCTGCCACTGGCGGACCATGCCGAGGTAGGCGTTGTTGAGGATGGCGACCTTGATCGGGATGCGCTCGGCCGAGGCGGTGACGAGCTCCTGGGCCGTCATCTGGAAGCACCCGTCGCCGTCGACGGCCCACACCATCCGGTCGGGCCGGCCGACCTTGGCGCCGATGGCGGCCGGGACCGAGAAGCCCATGGTGCCGAGGCCGCCGGAGTTGATCCACGTGTACGGGTGCTGGAAGCGCCAGTACTGGCTGGCCCACATCTGGTGCTGGCCCACGCCCGACGCCACGATCGTGTCCTCGGGGACCGAGTCGCGCAGGTGCTCGAGCACCATCTGCGGCTTGAGCTGGTCGCCATCGGCCGGCGGCTCGTAGGCGAGCGGGTAGCGCTCCTGCCAGCCGCTGATCTGGCTGTTCCAGGGGCCCCGGTCGGGGGTCTCGGCCCCGGAGGCCAGCCGCCGCCGGAGGGCGGCGACCAGGTCCTCGACGATCAGCCGGCAGTCGCCGTGGATCGGGACGTCGGGCCGGCGGACCTTGCCCAGCTCGGCGGCGTCGATGTCGGCGTGGATGATCTTGGCCTCGGGGGCGAACCCGGAGACCTTGCCCGTGACCCGATCGTCGAACCGGGCGCCCAGGGCGATCAGCAGGTCGGAGCGCTGCATGGCGGTGACGGCGGTGTAGTTGCCGTGCATGCCCGGCATGCCGAGGCACAGGTCGTGGCCGTCGGGGAAGGCGCCCCGGGCCATCAGGGTGGTGACGACGCGGATGTCGGTGAGCTCGGCCAGCTCGAGCAGGGCCTCGGCCGCCCGGGCCTTGAGGATGCCCCCGCCCACGTAGAGGATGGGGCGCTCGGCGGCCAGGATCAGGTCGGCGGCCCGCTCGATCGCCTGCGGGTCGCCGTTGGTCGCCGGGCGGTAGCCGGGCAGCGACCGGGCGACCTCCTCGTCGCTGGGCCAGTCCCAGCTGGTGGCCGAGGCCGGGTTGGTCGGGTCGACGATGTCCTTGGGGATGTCGACGAGGACGGGCCCGGGCCGGCCCGTGGTGGCCAGGTGGAAGGCCTGGCGGATCACCATCGGGATGTCGGCGGCGTCGGTGACGAGGAAGTTGTGCTTGGTCACGGCCTGGGTGATGCCGGTGATGTCGCACTCCTGGAACGCATCGGTGCCGATCGCCGGGCGGGGCACCTGCCCGGTGATGCAGACCATCGGGATCGAGTCCATGTAGGCGTCGGCCAGCGGGGTGACGATGTTCGTCGCCCCCGGCCCCGAGGTCACCATGGCGACGCCGGGGCGGCCCGTGGCGTGGGCGTAGCCCTCGGCCATGTGCCCGGCGCCCTGCTCGTGGCGCACGAGGATGTGGCGGATCGTCGAGTCCAGCACCGGGTCGTACACCGGGAGGATGGCGCCACCGGGAAGGCCGAACATCACCTCCGTCCCCTCCATCTCGAGGGCACGGATCAGCGCCTGTCCTCCGTTCATGTCCATCTTCATCGTCTCCTGCGGTGTGTCTCGGGTGGTGGTCGTTCTAAGGGATGGGGGGTTTCAGCAGGCGTGCGGCTGAAAACGACGACGACCTCCCCGCGAGGGGAGGTCGATCGAGCGCACGCGTTGAGATGCCGGCGGCGTGCGCTCTAGGGCCCGAGTACGAGGAGGGTGCCGGCGGACATCGCCGGAAGCATCGCGCACCCGCCCCGCTCCCGTCCAACCTGTCCTCCGACCGGCGGCGTCCCCCGACCCAGGGTCCCCTCCCCGGGCCCGACCACGGACCCCCAGGCCAGGGCTACAGTCCGCTCGGCCCGCAGCCGGGCGGTGCAGGCCCCGAGTCCCCCGACGGCCGAGCCCGAGGAACGATGAGCGACCCGAACTCCACGATCAGCATCCGCAGCTCCGAGCTGTCGGATCCCATGCCCGACCCGGCGCCGACGGGCCCGACCCAGCCCGGCGATCTCAACCACCAGCTGCTGACCGAGTCGGTCTGGACCGACGAGATGGTGCAGGCCGCCGGCATCCCGATCGTCGACATCCCGATGGTCTCGATCGGGGGCGGCATCGGCAGCTTCGAGCTGGTCGACCACCTCCGGATCGCCGGCATGCGCACCGACCAGCTCCGGATCCTCACCAACCTCGACGTGCCGTGGCAGACCTACGAGTACCTGACCAAGGTGTCGCAGATCCCCCGCAAGGAGCGGCTCCGCTCGGACGCCCAGTCGATGCCGGACAACATCTGGGGCTTCCCGAGCTTCGCCTTCCGGGAGGCCTGGACCGACAAGACGCTCGACCCCATCTGGAACGTCTGCACCGAGCCCGTCTTCCGCGACTACTACACGCCCCGCGCCGGCTACGTCTTCCAGACGATGGAGCGCGAAGCCCATCGCATCAGCTACTTCGACATGACCGTCAAGGGCCAGGTGCGCATGGTCCGGCGCCGCTACGGGGGCGGCTACTTCTCCATCCTCACCCCGGCCCAGGGGACGTCGGCCACCAAGCGCATCGCCTACCGGTCGACCTACGTCCACCTGTCGGTGGGCTACCCGGGGGTCAAGTTCCTCCCCGACCTCCAGGAGTACCGCACCAAGTACGACGACTACGTCCGGGTGGTGAACGCCTACGAGCCCCACGAGCAGGTCTACGAGGAGCTCAAGCGCCGACCGGGCCTGGTCATGATCCGCGGCGGCGGCATCGTCGCCTCCCGCGTCCTGCAGCGCCTGATCGACGACCGCGACGCCTACGGCCTCCAGACCCAGATCCTCCACCTGTTCCGGACCTACGTGAACGGGTCCCACGGCCCCAACCTCTTCCTACGCCGCAAGGGCGGCGACGGCTGGGCCTACCAGGGCTTCAACTGGCCCAAGTCCACCTGGGGGGGCCGCTACAAGCACCAGTTCGAGAAGCTCGAGGGCGAGGACCGCAAGAAGCTGTACGAGCAGCTCGGCGGGACGAACACGCCGATCCGCAAGAACTGGATGGAGCAGCTCGCCCGGGGCCGGCGCGAGGGCTGGTACCGCACCTACGTCGGCACGGTCGACACCGTCGTGCCGGGCGCCGACGGCACCGTCGTCACCAAGGTGAAGGCCAACGACGGCAGCCTCCTCGAGGTCCCGGCCCACTTCGTCATCGACTGCACCGGGCTCGAGGCCGACATCCGCGAGCACCGGCTCTACGCCGACCTCTTCGACCACTCCGGGGCCCAGCGCAACGTCCTCGGTCGCCTCGACACCGAGCGCACCTTCGAGGTCCGGGGCACCCAGAGCGCACCCGGCACGATCTACGCCGCCGGCAGCATGACGCTCGGCAACTACTTCGCCGGCATCGACACCTTCCTCGGCCTCCAGTACGCGGCCGTGAGGATCATGGACGACCTCGCCTCCCGTGGGTTCATAGCGAAGATGGGGCCGGTCCGCAGCACCACGCAGTGGTTGAAGTGGGCCCGGCACAAGGAGCTCCCGAAGTGATCCCCATCCTCATCGGCCGCATCCAGACCCGGCTGTTCGCCTCGTTCACGGTCGGGCTGATCTGGACCATCCTGATCACCCCGTTCCTGTTCCTCTCCACGCCGGACGGGTACAAGGTGGCGCTCAGCATCGACGGGGGGCTGGACGACACCTACAAGCTCACCCTGGCCTCGCTGGCCATCACGGCCGTCGTCGGCGCCTTCGTCTGGGAGCCGATCTACCACTTCCTCATGCAGTTCCGGTGGGAGAAGGACTGGCCGGCCTTCTTCCAGCTGCTGGAGGTCGTGCCCGAGGGGCTGTCGACGTTCCTGCTCCTGCACGTCGCCGTGCTCAACCCCTTCGGCGACATCGGCCCCGACAAGCAGCAGTACGTGCCCGTGCTGGCCTACATCTTCCTGTTCTTCACCACGTGGATCATCGTCTGGCTCTTCGTCAACGGGCCGATGAAGATCTTCTTCGTCCGCTGGCGCTTCCGCGGTGGCCGGCTCATCTGACACGAGGGACCCATGGACCGCATCGCTGACTACCAGTTCATCCAGCCCCTCGGGGAGGGGAGCAGCGGGAAGTACTTCCTCGCCGCCACACCACCCCGGCTGGGCATCGCCGCCGACCACGTCGCGGTCAAGGTGCTCCAGGTCTCGGCCGGGGAGGAGGCCTTCCACCGCCTCACCCGCGAGCTGCGCACCTTCGCCAAGGTCCGCAGCGCCAACCTGGTCACCCTGTACGACGCCGGGCAGGAGGCCGGGCAGTGCTACTACGCCATGGAGTACTGCCCCGGTGGCTCGCTGGCGTACCCCGTCCGGGAGGTGACGCGGGCGGGTGCCATCGCCGCCGTGGCCGCCGCCGCCCGGGCCGCCCACGACCTGCACGAGGCGGGCATCGCCCACCGTGACATCAAACCGGCCAACATCCTCCTGACCGACGACGGCGCCAAGCTCGCCGACCTCGGGCTGGTGCAGGTGCTGGCCCCGGGCCAGACGATCACCGGTCTCGGCGCCATCGGCTCGGTCGAGTACCTCGACCCCGCCATCATGCGGGGCGAGCGAGCCTCACGGGCCACCGACATCTGGGCCCTCGGCGTCACCCTCCACCGGGTCCTCTCCGGCACTGGGGTGTACGGCGACCTGCCGGCCCGCGACCCGCTGCTGGCCGTCCGCCGGGTGCTGTCCTCTCCACCCACCCTCGACCCGTCCCTCACCGATGCCGAGGCGGAGCTGGTCCGGCGCTGTCTCGATCCCGACCTCTCGGCCCGGTTCCGCACCGCCGCCGAGGTGGCCGACGCCCTCGACGCCCTCGGGAGGGCCGCATGAACCTGAGCGAAGGGCGTCTCGCCCCCGTCCCCGGAGCCGACGGCCTCGTCACCCGCACCGCCGGCGCCGTCCTGTTCGTCGCCGGGCGCACGCCGGTCGAGCTGGTCCGCCGGCTCACCGACGCCGTCTCCGGCGCCACCGGTGCCACCCCTGCCCGCGCCCTGGCCCGCGGCCTCGCCACCATCGTCGCCGCCGACGACGCCAGCGCCCTGCCCGGCTTCGCCCTGGTGGCCGTGTCCGACGCC
This sequence comes from Iamia sp., assembly GCA_036380755.1. GTDB lineage: Bacteria > Actinomycetota > Acidimicrobiia > Acidimicrobiales > Iamiaceae > Iamia. The sequence continues at coordinate 5,773 of DASVEC010000376.1, forward strand.
GGCACCTACGTCCGGGTCTACGGCTCGGTCGAGGTCCACCTCATGGGCCCCGACGGCGAGGAGACCCTCACCGGCGTGGGGTCGTTCACCGGCATCGACCGGGAGGTGGCGGGCACGTTCCACACCATCGCCGTCCACCCCGCCGGGGCGCCCGTCCCCGCGCCCGTGTTCGACGTCGACGTCCAGGCCGGCACCGCGCCCGGCAACGGCTTCTCGATCACGACCCTCTCCTCCCCCACCGACGCCCCGGTGGCCGACGTCCCGCCGGCCGTCGTGCCCCCCGCCGAGGCCCCCACCGTGGCCCTCCCGGAGCCGTCGCCCGAGCCCGAGCCGTCGCCCGAACCGGAGCCGGAGCCCGAACCGGAGCCGGAGCCCGAGACGGCCGCTCCGTCGGAGGCCGACGCCGTGGCCGGCATGCGGGTCGTGTCCGACCCCGCGCCCCCTCCGGCCACGGCGCCCGAGGTGTCGGTGTCGCCGCCGGCCGACGCCGAGTCCAACCCCTACACCTCGTCGGCCTCGACCGAGGCTGCCGCCCGGGAGGCGGAGGCCCGCGAGGCCGCCGGGCTCGATGCGCCGACCCAGGCGTGGACGCCGTCCACCGCCGACTTCGACGCCGACGACGTGGCCCAGGCGGAGGCGGCCAACGCCGCCGCCCCGGCGTGGGGCTCGCCCGAGCCCGACGTCCCGGCCGCCGGCCCGCTGCTCGACAAGGGCCCCGCCGACGTGCCGGGCACGCCGACCCCACCGCCCGACGGCGTGGCCGCCACCAGCCCGCCCACGGTGCCGCCGCCGTCGGTGCCGGCCGAGCCCACGCCGTTCGAGTCGCTCCCGGTGGCCGATTTCGATGCTCCGGTGGCCGATGCCCCGGTGGCCGACCCGGCCCCGCCGCCCCACGAGCCCGCCACCGAGGCCCTCCCCCCGGCCCCACCGGCCGAGTTCACGTCGCAGCTGCTCGGCGCCCTCGACGCCGACGAGCCCGAGTCCCGCGAGGCCCTGCCGGTCGAGCTCGACCCGGCCGCGGTCCGCCAGGCCGACTCCCAGGTGACCGCCGAGGTCCAGGTCCAAGGCGTCATCTGCTCCCGGGGCCACTTCAACGACCCCCGCTCGCGCTTCTGCTCGTCGTGTGGCATCTCGATGGTGCAGAACACCCAGATCCTCACCCAGGGGCCGCGGCCCCCGCTCGGGGTCATGGTGTTCGAGGACGGGGCCACCTTCTCGCTGTCGTCCGACTACGTCGTCGGCCGCCAGCCGGAGGTGAGCGAGCTGGTGCAGCAGGGCCTGGCCCTGCCGCTGCCGGTCGACGACCCCGAGCGGTCGATCTCCCGGGCCCACGCCGAGCTCCGCCTCGTCGACTGGGACGTCCACCTGGTGAACCTCTCGGGCACCAACGGCTCGTTCGTCTGGGACGAGAACGGCCAGCAGTGGGTCCCGATCCCCGAGGGCCAGTCGGTCGTGCTCACCCCCGGCATGCGCGTCGCCCTCGGCCGCCGCAGCGCCGTCTTCGAGTCCAGCCTCGTCCGCTAGCGGCGGAAGGCGGGGTCCTCGATCACGACGGGGGGCCAGGGGAACAGGAGGGCGGGCGGCTGGCCCAGGGCGATGGCGAGACGGAGCTTCAGCGAGTCGTGGGGGCAGACCGTGCCCCGCTCGACCTTGCTGATGGTCTGCTGCGTGACGGAGCTGGCCTCGGCCAGCTCGGACTGGCTGAGGCCGAGGTCGCGCCGAGCCCGGGCCACTCGGGCCCCCCATTCGTTCAAGGGGACCCGCGGCGGGGCAGGGAGGGTCGGTTGCATCGTGGCATCCTTCGATGGGTCGGTGGGTTCCGTGGTGCAGCCGGACCCCACAGTACCCCTCGAAACGGGTGATGACACCCGTTGTTGGGGTGCAGGACGGGACATTCCCGCAGATCTGACGGTTCACCCCTGGCAGGCGTGGAACACTGCGACGGTGTCCGTACCCGACCGCTCCCTCTTCGCCGACCGCCTCCGCACCGAGCTGCGGGCGCTGCGGCTCAGCCAGGCGGCGCTGGCCGAGCAGCTCGGCGTCAGCCAGCAGACGGTGTCGAAGTGGCTCACTGGAGAGACCCAGCCCCGGGTGAAGCTGCTGCCGGCGCTGGCCGAGGCCCTCGGGATGGAGCCCACCGACCTCTCCGCGGCGCTCGTCGCCCGGGCCGAGCCCAAGAGCCTCGACGAGGCCATGGAGATGCGCGTGGCGGCCCTCGATCGGCGCATCAGAGACCTCACACCAGCGCAATTGGACCGTCTGGAGGCCTACGTCAGGGGCCTGCGCGACGGCGCCGGAAGCGGCTGACGGGGCCGGCGATGGCGGGCGGGGCCGGTCCCGTGGCCTCCCCGGCGGCGCGCCCGCGCTCGCCGGCGGCGCCGACCCGGACGGCCGCGGCCGAGTGGGGGCCCGACGGCCGGTGGAACCCGTGGGCCGCCCTCCGGGCCCGGCCCCACGTCCGGTTGCGGCTCGATCCGGAGGCCGCGCTGCTCGGCGGGGCCATGCTCGTCCTGGGCCCCGGACTGGCCGTCGTGGTGCTCGATCCGGCCCTCGATCAACGCTCGCGGCGGGTGGCCCTCGCCCACGAGCTGGTGCACGAGGAGCGGGGCGGCGGGTGCGACGCACCCGGACTGCCCGACGCGCTGGACGTGATCGTGGCCCGCGACGAGGCCGATGTGGTCCGCGAGGTCGCCCGCCGGCTGGTCCCCCCGGAGGCCCTCCGGCACCTCCTCGAGCAGCGCCACGGGCTCGGCCTCCACGTCGAGACGTGGGAGGTGGCCGAGGCCTTCGACGTCGACGACCTCACGGCCCGCGTCGCCCTCGCCGCCCTCCGCGACCGCGCCGCCTGACCGCCGCCCGGATGCA
>DASVEC010000377.1:0-16128 GCA_036380755.1 Iamia sp.
GAACCGGTGATCAGATCGGACGGGAAACCGTCCGATCTGATCACCGGTTCGAGGGCTAGAGCGAGAGGCCGGGGACGGCGCCGGTGTCGAGGGGGCTGGGGCCGTCGGTGACGAGGCGGTGCCACCCGGCGGCGGCGACCATGGCCGCGTTGTCTGTGCACATGGCGGGGGACGGGAGCGAGACCCGCAGGCCGGCGGCCTCACCCCGGCGGACGGCCTCGGCCCGGAGGAGGGAGTTGGCGGCCACGCCCCCGCCGAGGCACAGGCCCTTGGCGCCGGTCTGCTCGGCGGCGCGCAGGGCCTTGGCCACCAGCACGTCGACCACCGCGGCCTGGAACGAGGCAGCCACGTCCGGGGTGGCGACCTCGGGGTGCCGCCGGACGTGGTTGATCACCGCCGTCTTGACCCCCGAGAACGACAGGTCGAGGCCCTCGTCGAGCAGGGCCCGGGGGAAGGCGATGGCCTCGGGGTCGCCCTGCGTCGCGGCGGCGTCGATGGCCGGCCCCCCGGGGTAGGCCAGGCCGAGGTAGCGGGCGACCTTGTCGAAGGCCTCGCCGGCGGCGTCGTCGAGCGTGCCGCCCAGGACCTCGTAGGACCCGGGCGCGTCCATGGCCACCAGGAGGGTGTGGCCGCCCGAGACCAAGAGGACGACCACCGGCAGCTCGACGCCGGGGTCGTCGAGCAGGGCGGCGTGGAGGTGGGCCTCGAGGTGGTTCACGGCCACGAACGGGACGTCCCACACGAGGGCCAGGGCCTTGGCCGTGGCCACCCCGACCAGCAGGGCGCCGACCAGACCGGGGCCGTAGGTGGCCGCCACCGCGCCGACCTCGCGGTCGGCCAGCCCGGCCTCGACCAGCGACTCGGCGATGACCGGTGTCAGCAGCTCGACGTGGGCCCGGCTGGCCACCTCGGGCACGACGCCGCCGTAGCGAGCGTGGATGTCGACCTGGCTCGACACGACCGACGACCGGACGCGGCGACCCCCGACCACGACGGCGGCCGCGGTCTCGTCGCACGACGTCTCGATGCCGAGGACGGGCAGGGCATCGAGGTCCACGGCCTCGGGCGTCCAGACGCTCATGGGTGCACCACCGGTGCGTGCGTCTGATCGCCCGAGCGCACGCCCTGGAGGACGCTCGGGGTCGGCAGGGTCGCCTCGATGCGGGCCAGGCGGGCGGCGTGGTCGGCCGTGCCGACGTCGATGGCCCACATGATCACGGCATCCTCCCGGTTGTCGATGTAGTACGCCTTGCGCGTCCCGGCCGGGGCGAACCCGAATCGGCTGTAGAGCCGCTGGGCGTCTCGGTTGGAGGCCCGCACCTCGAGCGTCATCCGCTCGGCGCCGAGGGCGACCGCGTCGCGGGCCAGCACGAGGAGCAGGCGGGTGGCGAGGCCCTGGTGCTGGTGGGCCGGCGCCACCGCCACGGTGGTGACGTGGGCGTCGCCGGCGATGACCATCAGCCCGGCGTACCCGACGACCTGGGTGCCCTGGCGGGCCACGAGGTAGCTCCGGCCGTCGGTGGTGGCCAGCTCGCCCAGGTAGAGCCCGAGCGACCAGGGCCGCGGGTAGACCTGGTGGTCGATCCGCAGGACCTGGCGCAGGTGGCGCCGGCGCATCGGCGTGATGACGACGGCGGTCGTGGGGGCGACGACGTCGAGAGCGGCGTCGGGGCGGGCGGTGGCGGCCATCAGGACGGTCCCGACCGCGGCCCGGGCACGCCGGCGCGGGTGGCCCAGCTGATCTCGGCGTCGGGCTTGCGGAGGTACGTGGGCGTCACGTCCCAGGGCTGCACCCACTCCTCCCGCAGGGCGAGGTGGTGGGCCAGCAGCACGAGGTCCCGCGCCGACGGCGCCGTCAGCCCGTGGGTGACGACCTCGGCCCGCACCAGGCTCCGGAACGTGTCCTGGTACCGCACCGCCCCGTCCCCGACGACGAGGAGGTCGCCGTGATGGGTCTGGAGCTCGGCCCGCAGGTCGTCGGGCGTGCTGACCCGGGGCTCGGTGATGCGCTGGACGCCGCCGGGCACCGGTCGGTAGAGGGCGGAGAACAGCTCGCCCCGCCGGGCGTCGATGACGGCGGCGATGAGACGGTCGGTGAACCGGGCCGGGAAGGCCAGGAGGTCGAGGCTCGAGATGGGGATGACCGGGATCCGCAGGGCCTGGGCCATCGCCTTGGCCGTCGCCACGCCGACCCGCAGCCCGGTGAAGAGGCCGGGACCGACGTCGACGGCCACCACGCCCAGCTCGGCCAGCTCGATGCGGGCCTGCCGGCACACGAACTCGACCGACGGGGTGAGCGACTCGGCATGACGCCGGGCGCGCGACGAGTGGGCCGACGCCAGGACGCCCTCGTGGCCGCCGACGGCACAGCCGACCTGGGCCGTCGACGACTCGATGCCGAGGATCAGCACGACGGCGCCCCGCGTTGCTGGCTGGGTCGCTCGCGGCGCTCGCTCACGTGGCCTCTTCCCATGGCTCCAGGGTGGCCCGCAGGCCGTCGGCCCGAGCCTTCCACCGGGGACCGACCGGGCGGAGCTGCCAGGTGCGGACGTCGCCCGAGGCCTCGTCGTCCTCGAGGGGGGCGAAGGCGATGCGGATCTCGAGGAAGTCGGCGGGCAGGACCGGCACGATGGCGTCGCCCCACTCGATCACGACCACGGCGCCGTCGTCGATCATCTCGGCCAGCCCCACGTCGAGCGCCTCGTGCAGGTGCTCGAGCCGGTAGACGTCGAGGTGGTGGATGCGGATCTTCCCGCCCTCGTAGGTCTGGGCGATGGTGAAGGTCGGGCTGGTGATGCGCTCGGTGACGCCGAGGGCCGCACCCAGGCCCTGGGTGAAGGCGGTCTTGCCCGCGCCCATCTCGCCCGACAGGAGCAGCACGTCGCCGGGCCGCACGAGGGCGGCGAGGGCGCCGGCGAAGGCGCGGGTGTCGACGACGGATGTGGTGCGGGCCAGCACGGTCCTCGAGGAGTCAGGGTGGAGGGTTGGGGGGGCTCGGTGAGCGTATCGCCGGGCCCGACCGGGAGCGGCGCTGGGCAGGATGTGACCGCGTCACGACGAACGCCTGACGGATCCGCGGGAGGGCGGAGCGATCGGGCGTCGAACCTCGCCCTCATGATCCCCCGAACCCCCCATCGTCGTCGCGTCCTGGCTGCGGTCGTGGCGCTCGCCCTGTCGCTCGTCACGGTGCTGGCCGCCGCGCCCGCCCCGGCCTCGGCCTACGCCCCCGCCGCCACGGCCACCATCCACCCCGGCGTCCAGATGTTCACCGCCGGCGCCCAGTGCACGGCCAACTTCGTCTTCTCCGACGGTGCCGACCTCTACATCGGCTACGCCGCCCACTGCGCCGGGCTGGGCGAGGCCACCGAGACCGACGGCTGCCTGGCCGGCACCTTGCCCGTGGGCACGGCCGTCGAGATCACCGGCGCCTCGCAGCCCGGCACCCTCGCCTACAGCTCGTGGGCGACGATGCAGGCCGTCGGCGAGACCGACCCCGACACCTGCGCCTACAACGACCTGGCGCTGGTCAGGATCAACCCCGCCGACCACGACAAGGTCAACCCGTCGATCCCCCACTGGGGCGGTCCGAACGGGCTCAACACCACCGGCGTCGCCGCCCTGAGCCGGGTCTACAGCTACGGCAACTCCAGCTTGCGCCTCGGCCTCACGCAGCTCAGCCCCAAGACCGGTGTGAGCCTGGGCACCACCGGCGGCGGTTGGACCCACCCGCTCTACACCGTCACCCCCGGCATCCCCGGTGACTCGGGCAGCGCCTTCCTCGACGCCCAGGGCCGGGCCCTCGGCGTGCTGAGCACGCTGTCGATCGCCCCCACCCCGCTCAGCAACAACGTCTCCGACCTCAGCCGGGGTCTCGACTACATGCGGGCCCACACCGGCCTCGATGCCATCCAGCTGGTCCCGGGCGACGTCGCCTTCGACGGCAGCAAGCTCCCCCTCGGCCTCTAGATCCCCCGAACCACCCCGAACTCGGGGGAGTAGACGCCCGGTTCTGGGCGACTACTCCCCCGAGTTCCGCGTGCGGGGTCAGGCGAGGGCGCGGACGGCGCGCTCGACGGCGGCGACGGCGAGGAGGCGGACGTGGTCGAGCACGGCGTCGACCTCACCGGTGGCCAGGGCGACGAGGGCGTCGCCGTCGACCCGGGTGTGGGCGGGGACGATCGACCGGGCCAGGCCGTCGTGGCCGCCCTGGGCCACGACGAGGCAGCCACCCTTGTCGAGACGGGCGTTGGTGGCGATCACACCGATCGTGGTGTTGCCCAGCGGGGCCGGCGGGGCGGCGGGCAGGGCCTGCTCGACGTCGGCCGACCCGGTGCCGTCGGCGTCGATCGAGCCGTAGGCGTTCACGGCCACGAGGGCGGCGACGACGAGCGGGCCGGAGCGGACCGTCGCCCCGCCCAGGCCACCCGGGCCGACGTGGCCGGGGCCGAGCCACTTCCCGACCGTCGCCCCGGTGCCGGCCCCGACGGCGCCGTGGGCCACGGCGCCGGCGGTCGCCGCCTCGCACGCGGCGCGCCCCTCGGCCGGGCCCGGGCGCACCGACGACGAGCCGACAGCCAGGTCGAACAGCGCCAGGGTGGGCACGATCGGCACCGGGCCGGCGGGGGTGGCGAAGCCCCTCCCCCGCTCCTCCAGCCAGGTCATCACGCCGTCGGCCGCGGCCAGGCCGAAGGCCGACCCGCCGGTGAGGACCACGGCGTCGATCCGGTCGACCAGCCGATCCGGCACCAGCAGGTCGAGCTCGCGACTGGCGGGCGCCCCACCCCGCACCTCCGCCGACGCGGTCGTCCCCGCGGGCACCAGCACGACGGTGCACCCCGTCCGGGCCTCGCCGTCGGTCCAGTGCCCGACCTCGATACCGCCGACGTCGGTGATCACCGGACTCGTCAGCCGCGCGGCTGGGCGAGGGGGACGTCGTCGGGGGACTTGCCGGCGGCGACGGCTTCGAGGGCGGCGTCGTAGGCGGGCGCCAGGGCGCTCCAGTCGAAGCGGTCCATGGTGGCGGCCAGGCCGTCGACGGCCGCCCGCGCCGCGGGGAGGTCCTCGAGCACGGCGCGCAGGCGCCGGACCATGTCGCCGTAGGCGTCGTAGAGCACGGCGTCGTGGAAGCGGTCGGGGACGATCTCGGGGTACGACAGCGACCGGGGCAGCAGCGGCACGGCACCGGCGGCCATGGCCTCGACCATGGCGACGCCGAAGAACTCGTGGACGGCGGTCGAGACCACGATCGACGAGCGGGCCAGCAGGTCGACGTAGCCCTCGCGGGGCAGGTGCCCGGCGTGGACGAGGCGGGACCCGAAGCGCTCCTCGGCCTCGATGAACTCACGGGGATCGGCGCGGGCGTTGGCGCCGGCCAGGGCGACCCGGAAGGCCAGGCCCTCGTGGTCGAGGCGGCGCAGGGCACGGAAGAACAGCTCGGGCGCCTTGTCGTGGTCCCACCGGTGGCTCCAGAGGACGATGGGATCGCCGTCGTCGTCGACCTGGTGACCGGCCACGGCCCCGACGTCGACCCCGACCGGGAGCAGCGAGGTCCGGGCCCTCACCGTGTCGAGCAGGTGGTCGTGACGCTGGTCGGGCGGCCGGGCGAGCAGCTCGGGCAGGGCGCCGAACAGCGCCTCGCGGTGGAAGGCCGAGTTCACGAAGACGTGGTCGGCCGCGACCATCGACGTCCAGTTCCGGTAGGCCATGTCGTCGTCGAGCGGCTCGCCGGTGAGGGCGGCGCGGGCCGGCTGGGTCTCGTGGAGGTAGAGGGCGATCGGGGTGCTGCCCATCCACGCCCGGGCGTGGCCGCAGAAGGCGGGGACGTCGAGCATGGAGCTGGCCAGCACCACGTCGGGCGGGCCGTGCTCGGCCACCACCTCGGCGGCCCGTTCGGCGAGGGTGACGGCGCCACCCCGCAGCCGCCAGCGCCAGTACTCGCCGTCGTGGGCGACGACGTGGACGTCGTGGGCGCTGCGCCCGGCGAACCCCTCGGCCCACGCCTGGTGGGAGCCAGTGAGCCAGGGCTCGACCAGCAGGATCCGCACCGGCCCGCCTACGACCCCGTGGCGGCGAGCACGCCGCTCGCCCCGTCGGTGCGCTCGGCCAGATCCCGGATCAGCCGGGCGACGTCGTCGGGCCGCTCCTGCATGAGCTGGTGCCCCGCCTGGGGGAGGACGTGGAGCTCGGCGTCGGGCAGGTTCTCGACCATCAGGCGGGCGAACATCGGCGGGGTGAGGATGTCGCGGCTGCCGACGACCACGAAGGCGGGCACGTCGACGGCGCCCAGACGCTCGGTGGTGTCGTGCTCGTGGAGGATCCCGGCGAGGAGGCGTTGGATGGCGTCCTCGTCGGTGGCCTCGATCGAGGCCCGGACCTGCTCGATGGCGGCGGCCGAGGGGTCCTTGCCGAAGACGGTCCGGATGAGGAACAGCGAGAGGTCGTTGCCCGAGAACCGGAGGCTGCGGACGGGCTTGCCGGCGTCGAGCCGCTCGACGATCAGCGCGCCCAGGGCCGTCGCTCGGGGCACCAGCAGCGGCACGACCGGCCGGGCCGCGGCGGTGGCCACCAGGCCGAGCCCGCTGACCCGCTCGCGGAGCACGTCGGGGTGGTCGACGGCGAAGTTGAGGGCGGCCATCCCACCCATCGAGTGCCCCACCACCAGGGCGTCGCGCAGGTCGAGCCGGGTGAGGACGGTGGCGATGTCGCGACCCAGCTGGGCCATGCCGTAGCCGTCGTCGCCGGCCACCGAGCGACCGTGGCCCCGCTGGTCGAGCGAGAGCACACGGAAGTCGCCGGCCAGCTCGTGGAGCTGGGGCGACCAGAGCTCGGCGTTCAGGGTGATGCCGTGGATCAGGAGGACGGGCCGGCCCTCACCCCGTTCCAGCAGGTGCAGCGAGCCGCCGTCGTGGGCGGGCACGGTGAGGTGGCGGACGTCCTCCGGCGGGAGGAGCAGGTGGTCGTCGGTGCGCCGGCGGGCGCGGACCCGTCGGGCCAGGACCTTCTCGCCGGCGATGCCGGCTCCGACCACGGCGCCGGCGCGCAGGAGCGTGCGGAGGACAGGACGCATGCGCCCATCGTCGCACGAAACGCCCGGACCCAGCCTTCTCGGCCCGCTTGTGCCGGGATGTCCGGCACGAACGGGCCGAGAACGCCTCAGGCCGCGGTCAGGGACAAGACCGCGCCGTCGGCGGGCCGGCGGTCGACGTCCATGGCGACGACCGTGCCGCACCAGCAGCGCAGCCGGGCCCGGTGACCGGTCGGCGTCGGGTCCAGGGCCAGGAGCCGGCGGGCGGTGAGGAGCACGTGGGCGGAGCAGGTGGGGCACCAGGGATCGAACACGGGGTCTCCTCGGGGTCGGGCGCCGGCCACGGTGGCCGGCGGCGGGACCTCCCGAGCATGGGCCATGGACAGATGCACCTCACGGGCCATATCCTCCTCATTGGTCCACGATCGAGTAGACCAATCGCGGGCCAATGTCTGACCCGAGGAGACCGATGCGCACGCTGTCGCCCCCCACCCCGGATCTCCCCTCGCTGCTGGCGGGGTGGTCGGAGCGGGGCTCGGGCTCGCTCCCCCGCCGGCTGGCCCAGGCCCTGCGGACCCTCCTCGACGCCGGGATGCTCACCCCCGGCACCCGCCTCCCGCCCGAGCGCAAGCTGGCGGAGATGCTGGCCGTGAGCCGGGGCACGATCACCACCGCCCTCGACGAGCTGCGGGCCGAGGGCCGGATCGAGTCCCGCACCGGCCGCGGCTCGGAGGTCGCCGGGGGCGGGCCCCGACCTGAGGTCCCCCGCCGGATCAGCGCCCACTTCATCGACTCCGCCGCCGCCATCAACCTCTCCACCGGCAACCCGCCCGACGCCACCCACCTGCCCGACTTCAGCCTCACGCCCCAGGACCTCACCGCCGAGGGCGGGGGCCACGGCCTCTCCCCCCAGGGCCTGCCGTCGCTGATGGTGGCGCTGGCCGACGAGGCCGCCCGCTCGGGGATCCTGGCCAGCCCCGACCAGGTGCACGTCACCAACGGCTCGCACCACGCCCTGGCCCTGGTGGCCGAGGCCGTGGTGTCGCCGGGCGACGGCATCGTGGTCGAGGACCCGTCGTACCCCGGGGTCTTCGACGTGATCGACCACATGGGGGCCCGCGCCGTCGCCATCCCGCGGCCCCTCGACGGCGTCGACCCCCACCAGCTCGACGCCGTGCTCCGCGCCCACCGGCCCGCCCTCGTCTACCTCCAGGGCGGGATCCACAACCCGCTGGGCCGCGCCCCCGTGCGGGGACGCTGGCGGGCCGTCGCCGCCGTGCTCGACGACCACGCCGCCACCGTGGTCGAGGACCGTGCCCTCGTCCCCATGACCGATCCCGACGACCGGCCCGAGCCCCTCGCCGCCCTGTGCCGCACGGCCACCGTCGTCACGCTCGGCTCCATCGGCAAGGTCGCCTGGGGCGGGCTGCGGATCGGGTGGCTCATCGGACCCAACCCGCTGGTCGAGCGGACCGTCCGGATCCGCACCGTCACCGACCTCGGCACGTCGGTCCCGAGCCAGATCATCACCCGCCGGCTGCTCCCGTCGCTCGACGACCTGGCGGCCGGCCGCCGCGCCACCCTGCGGGCGTCCGCATCGGTCGCCCTGGCCCGGCTGGCCGAGGAGGCCCCCGACTGGGAGGTCGGCGAGCCCCGCGGCGGCTCGGCGCTGTGGGTGAGGCTGCCCGTGCCCGACGCCATGCCCGTGGTGCAGGCCGCCCGGCGCCACGGCGTCCTCATCGCCCCCGGCTCGGTCGCTCGACCCGGGGGCGGGCCCGATCCCCACATCCGCATCTGCGTCGACCGGCCGCACCCCATCGTCGACGAGGGCATCACCCGACTGCTGCGGGCCTGGCGCGAGGTCACCGAACCGGCGGTGCCGGTCCTCGGCTGATCCGCCGGGACGTCAACACGACGGTGCGCCGTCGTCGGGACCCATGGCCACGACGACGTCCGCCGACGAACCGTCCCGCGCCGGCAGGCGCACCTCGGCCACGACCGAGGCGCCGGCCCTCACGGGTGCACCGGCCGACGCGATGGTGACGACCGCGGCGCAGCGCCGGCCGTGGGGGACGTGCCGGGGGCCGGCGGCCACACCGTCCGTCCCCGGGATCACCGGCAGGGCGCCGGCGCGCTGGATGCGGTAGGCGGTGGACGCGACCAGCTGCGACCCGGCCCCGCCCTGGCCGGCGGCGACGAGGTACGGCCGCCCCCGCTCCACTCGCGCCGCGACGACGTCGCCGACGGCGCGGGCCTCGTCGTGGATGGGCTCCTCCGGCTCGGCCTGGCCCGGCGAGAGGACCCCGATGGCGACCATGGCCGCGCACACGAGGCCGGCGACGCACGATCCGGCCCGGCCGTCGAGACGGCGGCCGAGGGCGGCGCCCCAGGACGTCGTCACCGCGACGCCCCAGCCGAGGACGACCCACGCCAGCATCCCGACGGGCACCGTCCACCACAGGGTGTAGGTGAGGACGAGGAAGGTGGGCGCCGGGGTGCCCCGCGCCACGAGCGCGGCGGCGCCGAGCAGGGCCAGCACGAGGAGCGGCGGCACCGCCAGCTCGCGCTGGCGCCGCCGGATGCCCCGTCCGGCCAGGCCGGCGAGACCCGCCACCACGAGGATGGTGGTGATCACGGCCAGGGTCGACGACGGACGGAGGAGGATGTCCTGGGCGTGGTCGGCGGGGGCGATGTCGCCGCGGAGGAAAGCGGGCACGACGCCGACGACGTCGACCACCGCCCGCCCCGCGCCCCGCCACGGGAAGGGCTCGGACGGGCTGGCCCGCGAGAGCCGGGTGAGGTTTCCCGGATCGCCGACGGCCTGGTCGACGAGCGGCAGGGCCCAACAGCCGGCGGCTACGACGGCGGCGATGCCGACGGCGCGGGCGGCGGGTCCGGGCCGCCACCGCTCTCGGGCCCGGAGGGCGGACACCCCTCGGCGCACGGCCGGCGTCAGCCCGGCGACGACACCGATCGCCAGCACGGGGAGGCAGGCCACCGCCAGGGCGGTGTGGGCCTGGGCGCAGAACGACAGCACCAGCACGGCGACCGGCAGCAGCCGCACCTCCCCCACCCCGATCGACCACGACAGGAGCACGAGAAGCACCAGCGGCATCACCCCGAGGGCGGGGTTCCAGGTGGAGGCCAGGTTGGCCGGGTTGATGGCCCGGGCCGAGAGGACGAGCCCCAGTCCCACCGCCAGGGCAAGGGCCGGTCCGCCCCGCCGGGCCGCCAGGCGCACCGACGCCACCATCGCCGCCGCCGAGAGGCCGGCGGCGACGACCGCGCTGGCCCACAGCGGACCCCACCGCGCCGTCACCGCGAAGGGCCAGTACCCCATGGGGCCCGGGCTCCGGGTGGGCAGGCCGACCTCGGCCGAGGCGCCGCTCAGCTGGCCGAGCCGTGGCGTGCGGCCGGTGAGGACCTCCGTGGCCCGCGTCCCGATCGTCGCCTGGTCGCTCGCCGGCACCCAGCCCCACTGCAGGGCCCGGACGGCGGCCACGGCCGACGGGACGGCGACGCAGAGCGACACGGCCGCGACGATCCCGCGACCGCGAGGCCGCTCGACTCCGGGTGCGCCCGCACCTCCGGCCTCCATGCGCTCCTCTCGCCGGTCAGGACGGCGCAAGGTAGCAGGAGATGTCAGTCACCCAGGGGGGTTCGACGGCGGGGAGCCGGGCCCTGGGCGCGACGAAGGCGGGACGCCGGAGCGTCCCGCCTTCGTGAGCGGCTGAGCCGCGGGTCGGCTACTTGAGCTCGACCGTGGCGCCCTCGGCCTCGAGGGCCTCCTTGGCCTTCTCGGCGTCCTCCTTGGAGGCCTTCTCGAGGACGGGCTTCGGCGCGTTGTCCACGAGGTCCTTGGCCTCCTTGAGGCCCAGGCCGCTGATCGAGCGGACGGCCTTGATGACCTTGACCTTCTGGTCGCCGGCGGCGGCCAGGATGACGTCGAACTCGCTCTGCTCCTCGGCGTCGTCGGCGGCGGCGCCACCACCGCCGGCGGGGGCGGCGGCCACGGCCACGGGGGCCGCAGCGGTGACGTCGAAGCGCTCCTCGAACGCCTTCTTGAGCTCGGACAGCTCCAGCACGGTCATGCCCGCGATGGCGTCGAGGATGTCGTCGGTGGAAAGGGTGGCCATGTTCAGCTCTCCTCGGTAGTGGCCGACTCGGCCGGGGTCTCGGTGGTGGTGTCGTCGGCCTCGGCCGACTCGGTGGCATCGGCGTCAGCCGGGGCCTTGTCGAGGACGGAGGCGGGAGCCGCGTCCTCGGTGTCGGTGTCGGCCGGGGCCGACTCGGTCGGGGCGCCGGGGGCGCCTCCGGCCTCGATCAGGGCGTTCAGGGCGTAGCTGAACGACCGGGGCACAGCGTCGAGCAGGCTGGCGAACTGCTGGGCCGGGGCGGCGAAGAGGCCGGCGATCTCGGCCAGCAGCTGGTCGCGGCTGGGGAGGTCGGCGAGGGCCTTGACGTCGTCGCCGCTGAGCACCGCGGTGCCCAGCAGGCCGCCCTTGACGACGAGCACCGGGTTGGTCCGGGCGAAGTCGCGCAGGGCCTTGGCCACGCCGGCGGCGTCGCCGTCGACGAAGGCGATGGCCGTCGGCCCGACGAGCAGGTCGTCGATGTCGAGGCCACGCTCGCGGGCGGCGATGCGCACCAGCGTGTTCTTGTAGATCTTGTAGGTGCCGCCGGACGCCCGCAGGGCGGCGCGGAGCTCGGCCATGGCGGGGACGTCCAGGCCGCGGTACTCGGTGAGCACGGCGGCTTCGGCGGCGTCGAGGCGCTCGCCCACCTCGGTGACGACGGCGGCCTTGTCAGCTCGGGGCTCTCCCATGGCTCTCCTCTCTCGATCGGGGTGCGCTGCACGGCGCGAAGACGATGGAGAGGGAACAGGGTCCCCGCCTCGACTGGCGGCCCGTGGGCCTTATCGCAGAGCGACCAGCTGTCTCCGGCGAGCAGAGCTCAGATGTGAACCGTGCAACCGTACCGGCGTCGGGCCGGTCCGGCCAAACGGAGGTCCTAGACCTCTTCGACGGCCTTGATGCGGCCGGGGTCGATCTTGATGCCGGGCCCCATCGTCGACGCCAGGCCGACCTTGCGCAGGTAGCGGCCCTTGGAGGAGGCCGGCTTGGCCCGGTGGAGCTCGTCGATGACGGCCCGCAGGTTGGTGATCAGGTCGGCGGGGGTGAACGACGCCTTGCCCACGGGGACGTGGACGTTGCCGTAGCGATCGGTCCGGTACTCGACCTTGCCGCCCTTGAAGTCGGCGACGGCCTTGCCCACGTCGGTGGTGACGGTGCCCGTCTTGGGGTTGGGCATGAGGCCTCGGGGGCCGAGCACGCGACCCAGGCGACCGACCGTCGGCATCATGTCGGGGGTGGCGATGGCCAGGTCGAAGTCGAGCATCCCGCCCTCGACCTGGGCGGCCAGGTCGTCGCTGCCGACGATGTCGGCGCCGGCGGCCCGGGCCTCCTCGGCGGCGTCGCCGGCGGCGAAGACGGCGATGCGCACGTCCTTGCCGGTGCCCGCCGGCAGGGCCACGGTGCCCCGGACCATCTGGTCGGCCTTCCGCGGGTCGACGCCGAGGCGGATGCTCAGCTCGACCGTCTCGTCGAAGCCGGCCGTGGCCAGCGTCTTGACCAGGTCCACGGCCTCGTCGGCGGTGTGCATGTGGTCGCGGTCGTAGCGCTTCGTCGCGTCGGTGTAGCGCTTGCCCTTCGCCATGGTGGTGGCTCCCTCGTGTCGATGGCCCGGGGCGAGGTCCTCCCCGGTGCCTGGGTTGTCCCGCCCACCAGGATCGGTGGTGCGAGTTGCCGGCCGAGGCCGGCGGAGATCAGACGACCTGGAGACCCATCGAGCGGGCCGTGCCCTCGACCTGCTTGATGGCGGCGTCGATGTCGAGAGCGTTCAGGTCGGGCAGCTTGGTCTCGGCGATCGAGCGGACCTGGGCGGCGGTGACCGAGCCGGCGGTCTCCTTGCCGGGGTTGTTCGCACCCTTCAGGACGCGGGCGGCCTCGCGGAGGAGGACCGGCGTCGGGGGCGTCTTGGTGATGAAGGTGAAGGACCGGTCCTCGTAGACCGTGATCTCGACGGGGACGATCGTGCCCCGCTGCGACTCCGTCTGGGCGTTGTACGCCTTGCAGAAGTCCATGATGGCCACGCCGTGGGGGCCGAGCGCGGTGCCCACGGGGGGCGCCGGGTTGGCCTGACCGGCGGGGATCTGGATCTTGACGACGGCCAGGACCTTCTTCTTGGCCACGACGGGCACTTCCTTCTTCGATCAAGCCTCGCGACGGCGCGAGGGGGACGGGACAGCGTACGGGGGATGGTGACCGGCGCGCCAAGTGGCGGCGCCGGCTCAGAACTTGGCGACCTGCGAGAAGTCGAGCTCGACCGGGGTCTCGCGGCCGAAGATGTCGACGAGCACCTTGACCTTGAGCTGGTCCTCGTTGATCTCGACGATCTCGCCGGAGAAGTTGGCGAAGGGGCCTTCCTTGACCCGGACGGTCTCGCCCAGCTCGTGCTCGAGGCGGGCCCGGCCCTTCTTGCTCGGGAGCTCCTCGGTGTCGTCCTTGACGGCGAGGAACGTCTCGACGTCACGTCGCGGCAGCGGGGACGGCTTGTTGCCGGCCCCGACGAACCCGGTGACACCAGGGGTGTTGCGGATCACGTACCAGGAGTCGTCGTCGAGGAAGCAGCGCACCAGCAGGTAGCCGGGGAACATCTTCTTCTGGACGACCTGCTTCTTGCCGCCCCGGATCTCGACGACGTCCTCCATGGGGATGACGACCTCGTGGATCCGTCCCTCCATGTTCATCGACGAGGTGCGGGCCTCGAGGTTCTGCTTGACCTTCTTCTCGTAGCCCGACTGGGTGTGGACCACGAACCAGCGGCCGGGCCGGTCGTAGGGGCTCTCGACGGGGGCGGCCTCCTCGACCAACGCCTCGGCGTCGATGACCTCGCCGGTCTCGGGGTCGACGCCCTCGGAGGCGTCGGGGGCCACGACGTCGGCGGCGGCGACCTCCTCGCCCGGCTCGGGGGCGGGGGCGTCGGCCTCGCCGGCGTCAGGGATGATGGTGCCCGGCTCGGCGGCGGCGGTCGGCACGGGGGCGTCGGTCTCGGCCGCGTCCGGCGCGGCGTCGGTCTCAGGTTCGAGGAAGGTCATGGGGCGTTCTTGGTGGGGGTCTCAGGCTTCGTAGACCCACAGGACGGCCTTGGCCAGCCCGAAGTCCACGACGGCGATCAGGGCGGTCAGCACCACGACGGTGATGAACACGATGATCGAGTAGTTGGTGGTCTCGGCACGCGTGGGCCAGTTGACCTTGCGCATCTCGGCTCGCACCTCGCGCAGGAACTGGCGCGGCTTGGTGCGCTGCTCCTTGGGACGCGGGGCGGCGGGAGCCCGGCGCTCGGCCTTGGGCTGACCCTCGGCATCGAGCGCGCCCTGCTTCTGCAGCATGCGCTTCTGTTCACGGTTCATCGCCATCGGAGGTACCTGACGAACGGGGATGGATGGAGCAGGGCAGGAGGGAGTCGAACCCCCAACCGCCGGTTTTGGAGACCGGTGCTCTGCCAGTTGAGCTACTGCCCTCGGCGTTCCGGCTCGCGGGAGCAGGGACCGGTCGAGACTAGCAAGGGGACAGCCCAGGTCCCACTCGCCTGGAGCCAGCCTCTGCCCGCTTCGGGACGGGAACGCCCCCGGTGGGGTTCAGCCGGCGAGCGGGAGGCGGCGGGAGCGGGTCCGCGTGACCAGGACCACGGCCCCGGCGGCCCCCGCGGCGGCGGTCGCGGCGGCCAGGCCACCGATGTAGGCCGCCCGGCGACCGGTGAGCAGCGACCGGATGGCGTGGCGCTCGCCCGCCTCCTCGATGTGGGCCAGCACCTCGGTGACGAGGCCGGGCGCCGGCACCAGGACGTCCTCCCGCAGCGAGCGGAGGGCCCGCAGCACCCGGCGGTGCTGGACCAGGTCGGCCTGGCAGCGCAGGCACCCCTGGACGTGGCGCCGGGCCGCCCGGTCGAGGGCGGCGGTGTCGCCCCCCGAGGCGGCCAGCTGGTCGCCCATGTCGGTGCAGATCGACTGCTGGCTCATGTCGGGTCCTCCCCCGCATCGCCGTCGTCCTCGGCCCCCTCACGGGACGGGAACAGGTGGTCCTTGAGCTTGCGACGAGCCCGGTGCAGGCGCACCTTGGCCGCCGACTCGGAGATCCCCAGCTCGGCGGCGATGGCCTCGTGGGGAAGGTCGTAGACGTCGCGCAGCACGACGACGGCCCGCAGCTTGGGCGGCAGCTCGTCGAGGGCGACCACCAGGCGGGCCCGCAGGTCCGAGGCGTCGGCCTGGGCGACGGGATCGAGGTCCGGCCGGGTGTCGACCACGACCATGTCGTCGACCAGCTCGTCGTGGCGGTGCTTGCGGCGCTTGCCCACGTACGTCGAGGCGCAGTTGGCCGTGATCCGGTACATCCACGTGGTGAACCGGGCCTCGCCGCGGAAGCGGCCGATCGACCGGTAGGCGCGGAGGTAGGCCTCCTGGACGACGTCGCGGGCGTCGTCGTCGCTGCCGGTGAGCCGCCGGGCCAGCGTGTAGGTCTCGGCGTGGGTGGCGGTCACGAGCTCCTCGAAGGCCTGGTCGTCGCCGGCCTGGGCCCGGGCCACGAGGGCGGCCATCGCCTCCGGGTCGGAGCGAGGGTCGCGATCGGGGCCGAGCCGGGGCACGGCGGCGGCGGACAGCATCGAGGGATCAGACCCGGCCGCGGGGAGGCTGGTTACCCCTCCTCCGTCCGGGTCCGACACGATGTGACTACCTCGTCTCCTTGTGGACGGTGTGCGACCGCTCCCACTGGCAGTACTTCTTCATCTCGATGCGCTCACGATCGTTGATCTTGTTCTTCGTCGTGATGTAGTTGCGGCGCTTGCAGGACGTGCACTCGAGGGTGACGGCGATGCGCTTGTCGTTCCGGGCCATGGCCTTCTCTTCTCAGCTCTACTTGGTGATCTTGGTGACGCGGCCGGAGCCGACGGTGCGTCCACCCTCGCGGATGGCGAAGCGGAGGCCCTCTTCCATCGCGATGGGGTGGATGAGCTCGACCGACATCGAGGTGTTGTCGCCGGGCATG
>DASVEC010000378.1:0-18079 GCA_036380755.1 Iamia sp.
TGGCGTAGCCGAGATACCCCTCGCGCCCGATGCTCACCATCGATGCCCACGTGGCCGCGAGCAGGCCGCCCGAGCGCGAGCCCTCGATGCCGGGGGAGCAGTACTTGCCGCCGGTCCAGTCGGTGAGGAAGAAGTATTGACCGTCGCGTAGTGCCTTGTCGCGGAAGGCGAGAACCGAGCTGCCCTTGAAGCCGTAGCCGTACTTGTGGGTGTCGGCCGAGATCGAGGTGACGCCGGGCAGGCGGAAGTCGAACACGGGGATGTCCCAGCCCAGCTCCTGGCCCCACGGGAGGATGAAGCCGCCGAGACAACCGTCGACGTGGAGGCCGACGCCCTTCTCCAGGGCGAGATCCGAGAGCTCGGACATCGGATCGATCGTGCCGTAGCCGTAGTTGCAGGCCGAGCCCATGATGGCGATGGTCTGGTCGTCGATCAGCTCGGCCATGGCGGCCACGTCGACCTGGGTGGTCTCGGGGTCGATCGGCGCGTTGCGGACCTCGATGCCGAACAGGTGGCATCCCTTGTCGAAGGCGGGGTGGCCGGTCTCGGGCTTGACGAAGTTGGGCCGGGTGATGCCCCGGGTCTGGGCCCCGTGGTCGCGGTAGGCGATGAGGGCGTGGAGGATGCTGCCGGTGCCGCCGGTGGTGACGATGCCGACCGGCTCGGTGTCGGTGACGGCCTCGGCGTGGAGCATGTCGAGCGTCATGGCGATGATCTCGCCCTCGAACCGGGTCTGGCTGGGGCAGATGTCACGCTGGAGGGCGTTGACGTGGGCGTACATCCCGAACGCCTCGTTCAGGAAGTCGTAGTGCTCGTGGTCGCCGCAGTACATGGTCCCCGAGACCTGACCGGTCTCCCAGGACCGGTCCTCCTCGGTGGCCATCTCCCGCAGCTCGGCCAGCACCTGCTGGCGCGGGATCCCCTGCTCGGGGATGCGCCGGTTGACGCCGTAGCGCTCGGCGTAGGGGTGGTCGTTGGCCATGGCGATGCCTCCGGGCGCGACGCGGTCTCGTCAGGGGAAGGGTACGACCCGTCCGGCGCGCGCGACGAAGGCGCGGCTCAGGCGGCGGCGTCTCGGGCCCGGAGCGCGTCGAGCTCGTCGACGGTCCAGTCCCGCTCGCGGGTGCCTTGCCACTGGAGGCGCTGGTCGGACCGCGCCCTCCACCGTCGCCACACGAGCGCGCCGAGCCCTACGAGCGCGAGCACCG
This sequence comes from Iamia sp., assembly GCA_036380755.1. Lineage (GTDB taxonomy): Bacteria > Actinomycetota > Acidimicrobiia > Acidimicrobiales > Iamiaceae > Iamia. Next base: position 1,209 of record DASVEC010000378.1, read on the forward strand.
CGGTGCAGATCATGAGTGCGTCCATCGTCTTCCCCCCGGTCGCCGGTCGTCCGCCCGCCGATCCTGCCACGTCGGGGCCCCCGTTCCCAGCGCGCTCGCGGGCCGTGGTCGGGCTGCCACCCGACGGAGGGGATCACCCGGCGGGATCGAGGTCCATGCCGGCGACGACGGCTGGATCGCTCGGGTCGGCCGGGCCGAGATCCTGGTCTCCGTCGGCCTCGACGTCGCCCCGCAGGCGCCACGCCGGCCCGGCGAGCACCAGCCCGAGCGCCACGAGGACGACCATCCCCGAGGCCGCGACCGTGTAGGCCACGGTGCGCCCGTGCGCTTCGTACAGGGCGCCGATGATGGGTGCGGTGACGCCGGCGACGAGCACCTGGATCCCGCCCAGCACGCCCTGGGCGCCGGCCTGGCGATCGGCCGGGACGACGAGGCCGACGGCCACCCCCGTGGCCGAGACGCTCAGCCCGTCGGTGACGGCGTGGACCATCGCCACCGCGAACATGGCCACGCCGCTCGGCGCCAACCCGTAGGCGAGCATGAAGACCGACGCGACGAGCAGCCCGGCGGTGCCGACGCGGAAGGGCCCGATCCGCTGGGCCAGCCGACCGCCCAGCGCGCCGAGCACCACCAGCGGCAGAGCGAACAGGCTGATGCCGAGGTTCGCCAGCCAGTCGGCCGCGCCGAGGTCGTCGAGGGCGAGCGACCACAGCGCGTCGAACGACCCGATCATCAGCCACACCGCCGAGCCGAGGACCACGGCCGCGGCGAACGGTCGGATGCGCAGCAGGTCGAAGGCGAACCGGGGCGCGGTGGCCTCGACGGTCTCGGTGATCTCGGTCCGGGCCACAACAGGCAGCGCCAGCAGGGTGGCGACGCCGATGACGAGGAACGGCGCCGCGATCCCGAACGGCCCGACGAGCACGGCGGACACGGCCGGACCGGCGGCGAAGCCGGCGACGTCGGCCGCGAGCAGCCGGCCCACGTTCTGTCCCAGGTGGGCCGGGTCGGCCAGGATCACGATGCGGCGCAGCGCGGGTGTCGCCATCCCGATCCCGATGCCCATCACGAACCGGCCGGCGAGCAGCGGCCCGATCGACGTGGCGAAGGCGATCATCACCAGCCCGGCGACATCGAGGAGCACGCCGAGGACCACCACCTGCCGGGCGTGGCCCCGATCGGCCCGCGGGGCGATGGTGACCTGGGCGACGAAGGCCGAGATGAACCCCAGCCCGATCACCAGCCCGAGCGCCGTCTCGCCGATCCCGTACTCGTCCCGGTACTCGTCGAGCAGCGTGAACAGCGCCCCGTACCCCGCCGCCTGCAGCGCCCCGACCGTGCAGAACACCACGATCGACGGCCGACGCATCCTCACCCGAGGAACCTACGCCGAACCCGTGATCAGATCGGCCGGGAAACCGTCCGATCCGATCACCGGTACAGCGAGGCGTCCGACGAGACCTCGTCAGATGAGCTTGAGCTCCTTGTGGTACCGGCGGGTGGGGGCCAGGGCCACGTCGATCTCCTCGGCGATGGCGGCGAAGGCCCGGGCCGCTTCGCCGTCGGGCTCGTGGACGACGATGGGGCGGCCGTTGTCCGCCCCCTCGCGCAGCAGGGGGACGAGCGGGACCTGGCCCAGGAGGGGGACCTCGAGGGTCCGGGCCAGCTCGGCGCCGCCGCCGGCCCCGAAGATCTCGTAGCGGGTGCCGTCGTCGCCGGTGAACCAGCTCATGTTCTCGATGACGCCCTTGACGGTCAGGTTGACCTTCTGGGCCATGAAGCCGGCCCGCTGGGCCACCTTCTGGGCCGCCGGCTGCGGGGTCGTGACCACGAAGAACTCGGCCCGGGGCAGGAACGACGCCAGCGAGATGGAGATGTCGCCGGTGCCGGGAGGCAGGTCGACGAGCAGGTAGTCGGGGTCGTCCCAGTAGACGTCGGTGAGGAACTGCTCGAGGGCCTTGTGGAGCATCGGGCCCCGCCAGATGACCGGAGTCTCCTCCTCGGCGAAGAAGCCCATGGAGATGCAGCGCACGCCGTGGGTCTCCGGCGGCACCAGCATCCCGTCGATCACGGCCGGGGCGTGCTGCACGCCGAGCATGCGGGGGATCGAGAAGCCCCACACGTCGGCGTCGACGACGGCGACGCTCTTGCCCCGCTGGGCCAGGGCCACGGCCAGGTTGGTGGTGACCGAGGACTTGCCCACGCCGCCCTTGCCCGAGGCGACGAGCAGCACACGGGTGGGGCAGTCGGGCTCGGCGAAGCGGATGGAGCGACCCTCGGCGTGGCCGTGGGCGGCCTGGCTGCCGGCGGTGGAGGCCGGGTCGCCGTGGATGAGCTCGCGGACGGCGGTGCGCTCCTCGTCGGTCATCACCGTGAAGTCGATGTCGGCCCGGTCGATGCCGTCGAGGGCGACGGCGGCCTCGGTGACCCGGGTGGTGATCTCGGCCCGCAGGGGGCAGCCGGCGATGGTGAGGGCGACCCGGACGGCGACGGTGCCGCCGTCGATGGCGATGCCCTTGACCATGCCGAGGTCGACGATGCTGCGGTGCAGCTCGGGGTCCTGGACGGGCCGGAGGGCCTCGAGGACGTCGGCTTCGGTGACGGGCACAGCGGGACTCCTGGGTGGACGGACGGCCGGAGGGTCGGACGGGACCCGGGATGCAGGCCGATCCGCAGCTCGACACCCGGCCGGGCCGGTCTCCGGAGCCACCGGTAGGCTACCGGTGTGCCCGTCGCACCCGGCAGCCCGGCGCTGTCGCCCACCGACTTCTCGTCCGCCGTGACGGCGATCACCTCGGCCTTCGGCGACCCCACCCGGCGGCGCATCTACCTGCTGGCCCACGAGCGCGCCGACGGCGTGACCGCGGCCGAGGTCGCCGAGGTCTGCGACCTGCACCCCAACGTGGCCCGCCATCACCTCGACAAGCTGGCCGGGGCCGGCCACCTGGAGATCTCCGTCGACCGGGGACGCGGGTCGGGCCGCCCGTCGAAGCGCTACCGGGCCACGGCCGAGCAGGTCGAGCTCGACGTCCCCGTCCGTCACGACGAGATCCTCCTCGCCCTGCTGGGCGCCGCCCTCACCGAGCTGGGCCCCGAGGCCGCCGAGCGCGTCGCCGAGACGGTCGGCGAGCACTACGGCCGGGCCATGGCCGGGCGGATGGACGACGATGCCCCCCGCAGCGCGCGGGCCGCCCTCCACGCCGCCGCCGACGCCCTCAGCGCCCACGGCTTCGCCGCCCACGCCGAGGACACCCGGGGCGAGCTCCGCATCGTGTCCGAGCACTGCCCCTTCGGCGACGCCGCCGTCGAGCACCCCGTGATCTGCGCCGTCGACCGGGGGATGGTCCGCGGCCTCCTGGCGTCGCTCACCGATGCCGACGCCCAGGCCGAGACCCTCGCCTCGCTCGCCCGCGGCGACCAGGTCTGCATCACGTCGCTCCGCGGCTGATCGGGCCGGTGGGGGCACCCCCACGACGATCGGGACAGCCGGCGTCACCCTGGGTACGGTCGCGCCCGCACCCCCACCACCGGAGATCCCATGCCCCGCCGCCTCGCCCTGATCGCCTCGTCCCTGGCCATCGCCGTCGTCCTCGTCGGCTGTGGCAGCGACGACGACTCGTCCGACGACGAGCGCGAGACCACCACCACCGTCGAGGAGGAGTCGTCCACCACCGCGGAGGACGAGACCACCAGCGAGCCCGAGACCGAGGAGTCGACCGCCCCCGACGAGACCACCACGGAGTCGACCGAGGTCCCCGACGAGTCCACCACCACGGAGTCGGGCGGCGAGGGCCCCGGCGACGAGGAGTTCTGCTCCGTCTACGCCGCCTTCGAAGCAGAGTTCGCCGAGCTGCCCAACGAGACCCTCGAGGACATGCAGGCCGGGATGGACAGGCTCCTCGAGGCCATGGGCGAGCTCGCCGCGGTCGCCCCCGACGAGCTGGCCGAGGACGTCGCGATGATGGTCCAGGCCAGCGAGGACATCGTCGATGCGATCGCCGACGCCACCACCCGCGAGGAGGCCGAGGCCGCCGCCACCGAGATCTTCGGCGCCGAAGATGTCACGGCGGCCTCCGACCGGGTCGACGGCTACTACGACGAGCGCTGCCCGCAGGCCAACGACGACCAGGCCGACGGCTGACCCTGCCGGAGCCGTAGTTTCGAGGCGGTGCCCCGTCACTACCTCGACCACGCGTCCACGTCGCCGCTGCGACCGGCCGCCCGCGACGCCCTGGTCGCCGCCCTCGACACCGGGGGCGGTGACCCGGGGCGCATCCACGAGGAGGGGATGGCCAGCCGGGTGGCGGTCGAGCAGGCCCGCGAGCAGCTCGCCGCCCTGGTGGGGGCCCGGCCCCGCGAGGTCGTCTTCACCAGCGGGGCCACCGAGGCCATCGCCGCGGTGGCGTGGGGCGCCGCCGGCCGGGGCGGGCACCAGGTCCTGACCGCCGTCGAGCACTCCGCCGTCCCCGCCGCTGCCGGCCGGCACGGCGCGGTGACGGTGGTCGGCGTCGACGGGCAGGGCCGGGTCGACCCCGACGCGGTGGCGGCCGCCGTCCGGCCCGACACGTCGGTCGTCCACGTCCAGTGGGGCAACCACGAGGTCGGCACCACCCAGCCCCTCGCCGAGGTGATCGATCGGGTCCACGAGCGCGACGCCCTCGTCCACGTCGACGCGGCCCAGGCCGTCGGGCGGGTGCCGGTCGACTTCGCCGCCCTGGGGGCCGACCTGCTGTCGCTCAGCGGCCACAAGTGGGGCGCGCCGACCGGCACCGGGGCGCTCCTCGTCCGCCGGGGCCTCAGGCTCGACCCGCTCCTCGTCGGCAGCGACCAGGAGCGGGCCCGGCGGGCGGGCATGGAGGCGGTGCCGGCACTGGTCGGTCTGGGCGCGGCCGCGGCGAGCCTGCTCGACGGAGCCCTCGACGCCGAGGCCCAGGACGCCCGCCGGCTCACCGAGCGGGTGCTCGCCGGCGTGGCCGATCTCGACGTCCGGGTCCACGGCGACCCCGTCGACCGGCTCCCCCACCTCGTCTGCCTCGGCTTCGACGACGTCGAGCCCCAGGCCGTCCTGCTCGGCCTCGACCGGGCGGGGGTCGCCGTGCACTCCGGCTCGGCCTGCTCGTCGGAGAGCCTGGAGCCGTCGCCGACGCTGGCCGCCATGGGCGTCGACGCCCTGCGCTCGCTGCGGGTGTCGGTCGGCTGGACCACCACCGACGCCGACGTCGACGCCCTGCTGGCGGCGTTGCCCCAGGTCCTCGGTGGTCTCCGTGCCCTGCGTCGCCGACCGCCACCGGGTGGGTGACCAAGACCACGACCCCCAGCCTGGGCCGAGTGTCCAGGGGGCTACTACGGTCCCCGCTCGTGACGCTCTACCTCGTCCGCCACGCCAACGCCGGCAGCCGGTCGGACTGGGACGGCCCCGATGCCGACCGGCCGCTCAGCGAGAAGGGCTGGCGCCAGGTCGAGGCCATCACCGCCCACCTCATCGACGCCCCGGTGAAGCGGGTCCTGTCGAGTGTGGCGATGCGCTGCCAGCAGACGGTCGCCCCCATGGCCCGGACCCGGGGCCTCGACATCGAGATCCACCCGGCGCTGACTGAGGGCGCGACGGCGGCCCAGACCACGACGCTGCTGTGGGAGCTGGCCCAGGAAGGCGACGACGTGGTGCTGTCCAGCCACGGCGACGTCATCCCCGCCGCCATCGAGGCGCTGCGCCACGACGGCGTCGCCGTCGGCGACCGCCACGGCCTGCCCAAGGGGACCCTCTACGTCCTCGACGTCGGGCCCGACGGCACCCTGACCGGCGCCACCTTCGTCGATCCCCGCTAGCCCTCGCCGAGGTTGTCGGCGATCTCCTGGCGGACGCCCTCGACCAGGGCGGCCATGTCGGCGGGGGCGTCGAGGTCGTCGAACACGGCCAGCTGCTCGGCGGCCTCGTCGTAGCGACCCTCGGCGACGGCCAGGACGGTGAGGAAGGCCCGGGCGTCGGCGTAGGCCGGGTCGGCCTCGACGGCCAGGTCGAGCTGGCGACGGGCCTGGACGTAGAGCTCGACCAGCTCGTCCTCGCCCAGGCTGTCGGCGGCCTGGCGGGCCGTGATGTAGAGGGTCCAGCCCAGGTAGGTGCGGGCCACGGCGTTGTCGGGGTCGTCGTCGAGGACCCGCTGGTAGCAGGCCAGGACGTCCTGGGTGGCCACGTCGCCGCCCTGCTGCTGCTCGGCCGTGAGGTCGATGCACTCGCCCGCCGCCTGGGTCGGCGTGTCGGGCACCTCGCCGGTGATCCCCTCGCCGGCGCCGCGCTCGCCCGACGCCTGGGCCACGAGCACCCCGGCCAGGACGGCGAAGCCGACGATCCCGGCCCCGATCAGCGCCCACTGCGTCGGCGAGCGGCGCTGCTTGACCGGCGGGGGCGGAGCTTTGCCCCGCTCCTCGGCCCGGAGGGCGGCCGCGGCGCGGGCGGTGTAGTCGTCGCGGAGGGCGGCGTAGTCCTCGTCCGAGAGGTCGCCGGCGTCGTGCTCGCGCTCGAGGTCGCGCAGGCTCTGGAGCAGGAAGGCCGTGCTCTCGTCGCGCTCGCCGGCGGCCAGCGTGGGCCCGGCCGCGGCGGGACGGGGCGCGGGGCTCGTGGCGGCTGTCGTCGTCGTGCGGGCCCGGCGACGCGGACCCGGCGGCGCCGGCTGGGTTCCCCGAGCGGCGGCGGCGCGACGCGCCGCGACCGTCCCCGGCTTGGGGGCGGGGGCGTCGGGGCTCACCGGCCGGATCCCTCGCCGTGGCTGTCGTCGGGATCGGAGCCGAGGGCGGCGGCCACCAGCTCCCGGTCCTGGCGCGTCGGTCCCGTCGGGCCCATCCGCTCCCACCGGCGGAAGGCCAGCGCCAGCCCGCCGAAGGCCACGACCACCACGACCACCGGCACCACCCACACCAGGGCCGCGAACCCGCTGCGGGGCGGGTTGAGCAGGATGTCCTCGCCGTAGGCGCCGTCGGCCAGGCGGGACCGGATGGCATCGTCGCTGCGCCCGGCCTCGATGTCGGCCTCGATCTGGTCCCGCAGGGCGCGCGCCGCGGGGACGTCGCTCTGAGCCACCGACTGGCCGGCGCACTGGGGGCAGCGGACGCCGTTGGCGATCGACCAGAGCCGCTCCTCGTCGGACTGCGCCCCCGACCCCCGCGCGCCGATGGCCAGCGCGACGACGGCCACCAGCCCGAGCACCACCCAGAGGACGCGCCGGCTCATTGGTGCGCCTTCGACACGTGGGCGACGCCCAGCCGGTTCGCAGGCACGGAGCACCAATGAGCGCTGCCGGCTCCGCAAGCTCCGCCGTCAGAGGGCCCGTTCTGTCGGGTTCGCTCGCTGCGCTCGCTCACGAACCCACCAGCTCGGAGAGACCCTGGGCGGTGACGCCGCCGATGAGCTTGTACCGGACGATGCCCGCCGGGTCGACCACGAAGGACTCGGGCACGCCCCGCACGCCCCAGTCGGCGATCACGGTGGACTCGGCGGCCACGACGGGCCAGTCGCCCCCGTTGCGGTCGAAGAACCGGTCGATCGAGGTCTGGTCGTCCTCGAACACGACGCTGATCACGTTGGCCTGGCCGGCCTCGCGCTGGGCCTCCTGGAACGCCACCAGCTCGGGGTGCTCCTGGACGCAGGGGACGCACCACGTGGCGAAGAAGTTCACGACCAGCCAGCGGCCGTCGTAGGTGCTCGAGTCGAACGGCCGGTCGCCCCGCACGTTGGTGCCCTCGATGCGGGGCGCCGACCGGCCCAGCAGGGGGCTGTCGACCTGGCGGTCGGTGGCCGGGTCGCGCGTGGCCAGCAGCACGATGAGGAGCAGCATCACCACGCCCAGGGCGCCGGCGGCCACCACCGACAGGGGCAGGCCGAAGATGCGCCGCCGGGGGCTCGGGGCCTCCGGCTCGTCGACCGATGCGTCGGCGTCGAGCGTGCTCACCCCGTCACCACCGGCTCGCGCTCGTCGTCGGGATCGGGGTCGGCGGCGCCGTCGAGGAGGGGGTCGGTGTCGTCGTCGTGGGCCCGGCGGTCCCACCGGCTCGGGGCCGACGTCGGCTCGGTGCCGCGGCGGCGCCGGCCCGGGAAGGCGGACAGGATCGTGCCCAGCACCATGACCGCACCGCCGGCCCACAGCCAGCCCACGAGGGGCTGGACGATGATCCGCAGGTGGATCGTGCCGTCGGGCTCGCGGGGCGCCTTGAGGAGGGCGAGGTACACGGTGTCGCCGATGCCGTAGCGGACGGCGGGCTTGCCGATCTCCTGGCTCGCGTTGGGGAACCGCTGGAGCCGGGGCTCGAGGGTCCGGCCGTCGACCCGGACCTCGGTGGCCCGGATGAGCCGGCTCGGGTCGGAGTCGCGCTCCTCGTAGCCGACGTAGGTGACCTCGTGGCCGTGGATCGTGCGGGTCTCGCCCGGGGCCATGCGGGCATCGGACCGCTCGGCGAACGAGCCCGAGGCGGCCAGGCCGATGGCGATCATCACCACACCGAGGTGGACGATCATCCCGCCGTTGGTGCGGCCGACCAGGCCCCGCCAGCCGTTGCGCCGGGTGGCCAGCACGACCTGGCGGATGGCGGCGCCACCGGCGAAGGCGCCCAGGCCGAAGGCGACCAGAGGCACGAGACCGCGGATGCCAGCGGCCACGCAGGCGACCACCACGCCGACGCCGAACCAGGCCGGCCACAGCAGGCGCTGCGACAGGGTCTCGGTCGACGCCTTGCGCCACGGCAGGGCCGGCGCCACGGCCATGAGGAACAGCAGGGCCAGCCCGATGGGTCCGGCCATGCGGTTGAAGTACGGCACCCCGACCGTCACCCGGCGGTCGTTGAGGGCCTCGGAGATGAGCGGGAAGACGGTGCCGAACAGCACGACGAAGGCGAACCCGGTGAACAGCACGTTGTTGGCCAGGAAGGACGCCTCGCGCGACAGCGGAGAGTCGATCCGGCCGGGCGCGCGGAGCTGCTCGCCCCGCCAGCCGATGAGCCCCAGCGTCACCACCACGACCAGACCGAAGAAGCCGAGGAACAGCGGCCCGATGGTCGACTCGCTGAAGGCGTGGACGGAGTCGAGCACGCCGGACCGGGTGAGGAACGTGCCCAAGATGGTGAGGGCGAAGGTGGCGCACAGCAGCGACAGGTTCCAGACCCGCAGCATCCCGCGCCGCTCCTGGACCATCACCGAGTGGAGGTAGGCGGTGCCCGTGAGCCAGGGCAGCAACGAGGCGTTCTCGACCGGGTCCCACGCCCAGTACCCGCCCCACCCCAGGACCTCGTAGCTCCACCAGGCGCCGAGGACGATGCCGACGGTGAGGAAGCCCCAGGCGAACAGGGTCCAGCGCCGGGTCTCGACCAGCCAACCCTCTCCCACCCGGCCGGTGGCCAGGGCGCCGATGGCGAAGGCGAAGGGCACGGTGAAGCCCACGTAGCCCAGGTAGAGCATCGGCGGGTGGAAGGCCATCAGCAGGTGGTCCTGCAGCAGCGGGTTGGGCCCGGGGCCGTCGGTCGGCGGGTTGGCCACGGTGCCGAAGGGGTCGGCGGGCCCGACCATCAGCCCGAAGAAGAAGGCGGTGACGGCGAACATGGCCAGCATCGCCCACGCCACCAGCGGGTCGTCGAGGCGGGTGCGGAACTTCCACACCACCGCCACCAGGTAGCCGGCCAGCACCAGGCCCCACAGCAGGATCGACCCCTCGAGGGCCGACCACATCGTCGAGATGGTGAACGGGAGCGAGGTGGAGCGACTGCCGTTCTGGGCGACGAACTCGACCGAGAAGTCGCGGGTGATGAGCGCCCGCTGCATGGCGATCACGGCCACGACGGCGCCCAGGACGACGAGCCCGACGAACGCGGGGATCTGCTTGAGCAGCGCGGGCCGGCCCTTGGCCTGGGCCAGGACGACGGTGAGGATGCCGCCGAGCGAGGCGACGAGTGCGAGGGCGACACCGGCGGTGCCGAGGGAGGAGTTCACAGGGGTTAGGTCGGGGAGTCCTCGACGTGGTCGGGGTTCTCCTCGCGGTACTCCTCGGTGTGCTTGATGACGATGCGGTCCGACGCGAAGCGGCCGTCGTCGGTGAAGTGCCCGTCGAGGACGGTGGGCACGCCGGCGGCGAACAGGTCGGGCGGCGGCTCGAGACCGGTGTAGACGACGTCGACGGACTCGCCGCCGAAGGCCAGCGAGAAGACGAGCTCGTCGGCGGCCTGCTCGGTGGGCTCGCCCACCACCGTGCCCTGGATGCGGATGTCGTCGTCGCCGATCGCCTCGCGCTCGGCCACCGCCTCGTCGACGTTGTAGTAGTAGCGGGAGCTGCCCTGGAGCTGCACGACCAGCAGGGCGAAGATCCCGGCCAGCAGGGCGACGATCACGCCCCCGACCAGCAGGCCACGGCCGCGGGAGCGGGGCTCGCGGGGCGTAGGACCGTCGTCGGGACCGGTGCGGGGTGAGAGGTCGAGCGGCGTGTCGCTCATCGCTCGGCCGTCGGGCCCGAGCCCATCCAGGTGCGCTGGTCCTCCGGCACCTGCTGGGCCAGCTGGCGACCGCGCTGGCGGCTGCGCCAGGCCAGGAGGCCGATCGACCCGATCACGAGGGCGTAGCAGATGCCGACCGACACCCACGGCGTGCTGGCGACGATCACGACGGCGCTCCGGTCGGGGCCGGCCCACCCGTGGTGGGGGCGGCGCCGGCCTCGGCCCGGCGCTCGGCCAGGGCCCGGTCGAGACCCAGGTCCTCGACCCGGTTCTCCAGCCACAGCACCCGGAACCGGTGCAGCGTGAGCCAGGCGTAGAGCACGAGGAAGGTGCCCATCCCGATCATCAGCGAGAGCAGCATCTCGCCCTCGATCTGGGGGTCGAGCCGGCTGATCGTCGGGCCCTGGTGGAGCGTCCGCCACCAGGTCGTGGCGTAGTGGCAGACGACGGTGGTCGGGCCGAGGAGGATGCCCACGGCGGCGGCGATGCGCGAGCGGCGGTCGCGCTCGAGCGGGAGACGCCACACGGCCAGGTAGCCCAGGACCAGGAAGAAGAGGATCGCCGTGGTGGTGAGCCGGGCGTCCTGCCACTCCCAGTAGGTGCCCCAGGTCGGCTCGCCCCAGAGGGCGCCGGTGACCAGCGTGGCGAACAGGAGGACGGCGCCCAGCTCGGCCGAGGCGTGGGCCAGGACGTCCCACCACTCCGACTTGCGGATCAGGTAGACGACGCTGCCGGCCACGGTGACGAAGAAGGCCAGGAAGGCGATGATCGCGGTGGGCACGTGGACGTACATGATCCGCACGTAGTCGCCCTGGCCGACCCGCTGGCCGTCGGTGGCCTGGGCCACGGAGACGCCGTCGGCGGGCGAGAGGACGAGGCCGAACAGGAGGAGGAGCGCCAGCCCGACGAGGGCCAGCGCGCCCAGCACCCGCGTGCCCTTGGAGGCGGTCGTGGCGTTCATGGAGCGCCACCAGCGCAGTCCAGATCCGCCCTCCCTGGCAAGTCGGGGGACCAACGCCCTAGGAGTCGTCCAGCAGGATGCCGAAGGTGGCGGCGCCGAGACCGAGGTACGAGACGGTGAAGGCGGCCAGCAGCAGGAGCCAGCGCCAGCCCTCCCCCGAGGTGCCGGAGAGGGCGGCGTCGACAGCCTGGGTCGCGCACAGGAGCAGGGGCGCGAGGGCGGGGAGCATCAGCAGCGGGAGCAGGGTCGAGGCCACCCGCTGGCCGACCGACAAGACGCCGTAGAGGCAGCCGACCGTCGCCAGCCCGAGCGTGGCCACCACGACCGACGGGACCAGCAGGGCGGGCGCACCGAGGGTGGCGTCGTAGAGGGCGACGACCCCCAGGAGGAGCAGCAGGTCGAGCACCAGCAGCTGGAGCGTCACCGAGGCGACCTTGCCGAGGAAGATGCCGGCCGGGTGGAGCCCGGAGAGCCGCAGGGCGTCGCGCAGCCCGTCGGGCGCCTCCAGCGAGAAGGCCCGCTGGACGGCGAGCAACCCCGAGAGCAGCACGGCGATCCAGAACAGGCCCGGTGTCCCGTCCCGCAGGACCCGGGTCGACGAGTCGAAGGCGAAGGCGAAGAGGAGCAGCACCAGCACGGCGAAGGGGGCGACCTGGTTCACGACCACCCGGGTCCGGGCCTCGATGGCCAGGTCCTTGCGGGCGACCAGCAGGGCGTCGCGCCCGATCGAGGAGAGGTCAGCCACCGGGCACCTCCCGCACGTGGCCGCCCACGACCTCGACCTGGCGGTGGGCGACCCGCTGGGCCCGCTCCAGCTCGTGCGACGACAGGAGCACGGTCGCGCCGGCGGCCACGGCGTCGGCGATCAGCCCGTCGACGAGATCCCGCCCGGCCTGGTCGAGACCGGCGTGGGGCTCGTCGAGCAACCACAGCTCGGGCCGGCGGGAGACGAGGACGGCCAGCGAGGTGCGGCGCCGCTGGCCGGCCGAGAGCTTGCCCACCGGCACGTCCCGGAGCCGGCCGGCGAGGCCCAGGCGGTCGAGGGCCCCGGCGACCTCGCGGTCGTCGGCCCCGGCCGCGGTGGCCCAGAAGCGCACGTTGGCCTCGACGGTCAGGTCGTCGTACAAGCCGGTGGCGTGGGCCAGGAGGCCGACCCGGCGCCGCACCCCGCGGCGGTCGTGGCGCAGGTCGTGGCCCAGCACCCTGGCCTCGCCCTCGACGATGGGCACGAGGCCGGCGCAGCTGCGCAGCAAGGTCGTCTTGCCCGCCCCGTTGGGGCCCTGGAGCAGGACGACCTCGCCCCGATCGACCGAGAGGTCGGCCCCGGCCAGAGCGGGGAAGCGGCCGACCAGGGCGACGGCGCCTCGGAGGTCGACGGCAGGCTCCATGGCCGGGCGGACGTTAGTTGTGAAGGAGCCCGCACTACCCTCTCGGACGTGCTGACGTCGGACCCCGCGGTGGGGGCGGAGCCGCCGGGCGACGAGCCGATCGCCCCGGACGAGGCGGATCACGACGCCCCGTCGTCGCACCGGGTGGCCCGGGTCGTCGGCGCCGTGGGCCGGCTGATGATGACCTCCGGCGTGGTCATCCTGCTCCTCGTCGCCTACCAGCTGTGGGGCACCAGCCTGCAGACCAACCGGGCCCAGGACCGGCTGGCCGACGAGTTCGCCGACCTGACCGGTGGCACCACGACGACCACCACCGAGGCTCCGACCACCGAGGCGCCCACCACCACCGAGGACGGGCCGCCGGCCACCACGCCGGCGCAGGTCGCCCCGACGATCGCGCCGCCCGGCGCGGGCGAGGTGGTCGGGTCGTTCCGCATCCCCGCCATCGGGCGCAACTCGCCCTACTACACGGTCGAGGGGACGGGGACCGACCAGCTCAAGCGGGGCGCGGCCCACTACCCCGGCACCCCGCTCCCCGGCCAGGCCGGCAACGCGGCCGTGGCCGGCCACCGCACCACCTACGGCGCCCCGCTCCACGACGTCGACGATCTCGTGCCGGGGGACGAGATCCTCTTCGAGACGCTCCAGGGCGAGTTCACCTACGCCGTCCGCGAGGTGAAGATCGTCGAGCCCGAGGACACCTCGGTCATCCAGCCCCAGAACCCGACGCCCGAGAAGCCCGAGGGCGACGACCTCCTGACCCTCACCGCCTGCCACCCCAAGTTCTCGGCCGCCCAGCGCATCATCGTCGTGGCCGAGCTCGTGGGGAACCCCGTCCCCCAGCTCGAGGGCCAGGCCGAGGCGGCCGAGGAGGTCCAGGAGCTGCTGGGCGAGGACGCCGGGGGCGGATCGACGATCGACGCCTTCGCCACCGAGCCCGCCCTCACCTTCCCCGGTGCCTGGTGGGGGCTGGTGTGCATGCTGCTCTGGGGGCTCACCCGGATCGGCGCCCTGCTCCTGCGGCGCACCCGGGTCCCGTGGCCGCTCGCCTACGTGATCGGCGTGCCCGCCAGCCTGTTCGTCCTCTACCTCTTCTTCGAGAGCTTCAGCTACGAGGGCTTCGCCCGCACGGTGGGCCTGAACATCTAGCTACTCACCCTTGAAGACGGGGGTCCGGCGTTCGGCGAAGGCGGTCTTGCCCTCGACGAGGTCGGCGCTGGCCCAGGCCCGGTCGAAGGCGGCGATCACGTCCGGGTCGACGGGGAGCTCGGCGTCGAGGGCGTTGAGCATCAGCTTGTGGCCGGCGATGGTGAGGGGCGCCTTGGCGGCGATCTCCTCGGCCCAGGCGACGGCCGCATCGGGCGGGGCCAGCCGCTGGGCCAGGCCGAGACGGTGGGCGTCGACCCCGGGCAGGGTGTCGGCGGCGAGCAGCATGGACCGGGCCACGCCCTGTCCCGCCAGGGCGGCGAGGCGCTGCACGGTCCAGAGGTCGACCATCAGGCCGAGCTTGGCCGCGGGGATGCCGAAGGTGGCGTCCTCGGTGGTGGTGCGCAGGTCGCACGCCACCGCCAGCTGGGTCCCGGCCCCCAACGCCGCCCCCTCGACCGCCGCGATGCAGGCGAAGGGGGCGTCGCGCAGACCGTGGAGGAGGCCTCGCAGGAGGACCGCGAACTCCGGTCCCTCGATGCCCTTGAGGTCGGCGCCGGCGCAGAAGTGGCCCTCGATCCCCCGCAGCACCAGGACGCGGGTGCCCTCCGGGGACCCGACGACGGCATCGGTCAGGGCCGCCACGTGGTCGGCGTCGATGGCGTTGCGCCGCTCGGGGCGGTCGATGGTGACGATGCGGACGGCATCGGCATGGACGTCGATGTGGACGGGCACGGACCGACCGTAGCGAGGGGTCCGTGTCACCCGCGACCGCCGCGTGCGACGTTGGAGGGGCGTGACGGCGATCCCGCTGCGAGCGAACCCGATGGTGGCCCCTCCGATGACCACGACCGACGACGGCTTCGACCAGGCCTTCCGCGACATGGTGCCCGCCGTCCGCCGCCTGACCTGGCGCATGCTGGGCGACGAGGCCTCGGCCGAGGACGCCACCGCCGAGGCCTTCATCCGCACCCTCACCCGCTGGAACAAGGTCAAGGACCTCCCGCACCGCGACGCCTGGATCATGCGGGTCGCCACCAACGTCGCCCTCGACGTGCTCCGCAAGCGCCGGCGGGAGGCGGGCGTCGTCCTCTCGGGCGACCCACCCTGGGAGGGGGTCGACCCGGCCCTGCGGCTCGACCTGTCGGCCGCCCTCTCCGCCCTCCCCCGCCGGCAGCGCGAGGTCGTGGTGCTCCGCCACGTCGCCGGGCTGAGCGAGGCCGAGGCCGCGGCCGCCCTGGGCGTGTCGGTCAACACCGTCAAGACCCACGGCGCCCGGGGCCTCGCCGCCCTGCGGGCCGACCTGGGCCGCCCGATCGAGGAGGATCGCCTTGCGCTCTGACGACGAGCTCCTGAGCCACATCCGCCAGCAGGCCGGTGTGCGCCGGCAGCGGCGCCAGCGGGCGGTCGCCGGAGCCGCGGCTGCCGCCGTCGTGCTCCTGCTCGGCGTGGGGGCGCTGGCGGTCAACGGCGGCGACGGGTCCGAGACGGTGAAGGCCGAGGACGGGGACCCCACGACCACCGACGCCACCACGACCACGACCGAGGCCCCCTCGACCACCGAGGAGGCGACGACCACCAGCACCACGTCGACGACCACGACCAGCCCGCCCGACACCGAGCTGACGCCGACCACGACCGAGGCCCCGCCGACGACGACGGAGGCGCCGCCGGCGCTGCCCTCCGAGGTCGCGGTGGGCGACGGGATCAGCGTCGAGGCCACGGTCACCGCGGTGGAGGGCCGCCGGGTGACCCTGTCGATCCGCATCCGCGCCGACCACGGCAGTCATCCCGGAGGGTCCGTGGCCTGGGACGTGTCGCCCTCGGTGCTCTTCGGGTTCTGGGCGGAGGACGGCCCGACCGACTGCGACGACCTGATCGACGGCGACCCGGCCACGAACCCGGGTCCCGACCCCGGGGCCGGCCCCGTCGACGAGACCTTCACAGTCGTGGCCGACGTCACCCCGGTGGACGAGGACGCACCGGTCGACGAGGTGTCGTTGTCGGTCTACGGCTCCACGAGCTGGTGCACCTCCGACGAGGCCGACGTGCGGGTCACCCTCGTCCTGCCCCGCCCCGGCTGAGCCCGCCTGCTCAGGCGAAGCGCTGGCGGAGCACGGGGATGAGGACGGGCAGCTGCCAGGCGTCGTCGGCGGTGAGGGGGACGACGATGGGCTCGCCGTCGGTCACCGGGATGACGACCTGGAGGCCGTCGCGCCGCGGGTCGCCGATGGTCCCCCAGCGGGCGATGGGGTTGCGCTTCCAGGCGATGCCGATGCCGGTCAGGCGCAGCCGCCCGACCTGCACCTCGGCGCCACGGTCGATCTTCTCGACGAAGAGCGCTCGCTCGTCGGCGCCGGCAGTGTCGCTGAGCAGCGTCCACAGGTAGGTCAGCGTCTCGACGATCCCGGCGGCGCGGCGGAACGAGGCCGCGTTGCGGGCCGAGACCCGGACGGTCGAGCCGTCCTTCAGGGCGAGGGTCACCGTCATGCGGGCCGAGGCGGCCCGGCGGAACAGGGCCGCCTCCACCTGCAGCTTGAAGCGGGCGTCGCGGACCTGGTCGATGGCGACGACGGTGCCGCCGAGGTCGAGCTTGCCCTCGCCGACCTGGATGGTGACCTTGCGGCCGATGGCGCTGGGCAGCTCGGCGCGCCAGTGGAACGGGATGTCGGCCTCGACGAAGGGCGGGCTGGGTGGCGGCACCGTCAACCGGCGGCGGGTGGGACCCAGACCGGGGTGCGGCGGCAGCGGGGGCTGGGCCAGGCTCCGGCCGATGGCCCGATCGGCCATGGTCTCGGGATCGGCCGGGCCGGTGTCGGGGGCCGCCTCGGGGGCGACCTCCGGGACCGGCGCCGGTTCGGGCGTGGGGGCGGGCGCAGGGGGCGCCATGGTGGCGGTGGCGGCCGCGG